>JBOFTL010000947.1:0-7629 GCA_051652045.1 Microcoleus sp.
GCTTCAATAGTAGCATTGAGAGCTAACAAATTAGTTTGGGAAGCAAGTTGAGAAATCGAAGTCACAATCTTGCCAATTTGTTGCGAAGACTCGCCCAAACGCTTCATCATTTTAGAAGTAGAAGCGATCGTCAGCCGCAATTCGTTAATACCTTCCACAGCGCGATCGACCGCCATTCCGCCTGCTTCTGCCGTGTGAGAAGACTGTTGGGCAACAGTTTCAGCCCGCACCGAAACATCTCGCACGTCGCGAATTGAATTGACAATCCGATCGATTTCCCGGACGATCGCAGATATTTTTGTTGCTTGAACTTCAGCTTGTTGCGTAAGTTCGCTGGTATTATTAATCGATTCACCAGTAGCAGATGTTACCTGTTCTGCCAAATTTTGAATGCCAGTTACCACCTTCCGCAGAGAACCGATCAGGAAGTTAAAAGAGTCAGCAACAGCACCTAAAACATCGTTAGTAACTTCCGCCCTGACAGTTAGATCGCCTTGAGCGGCACCTTTAATTTCTCCCAACAGTTTGAGAACTTGCTGCGTCATCGAATCAGCTTCTACTTTGCGTTCTGCTGCCAATCTTTCGAGCCGTTCTTCTGCCTCTTTGCGTTCGGTAATATCAAAGCGAATGGCAATATATTTAACGATCGTGCCGCTAGTATCAAAAATCGGAGAGATCGTCGAATCCACCCAGTAAAAAGAGCCATCTTTGCGCCTATTTTTAATTTCCCCTTTCCATACCAAACCGCGAGAAATTGTCAGCCACATTTCTTGAAAAAACGATTTGGGATGGTAGCCGGAATTGATGATGTTGTGGTTGCGATGCAGCAGTTCTCCCATGCTGTAATTGGATATTTGAGTGAATTTTTCATTGACATAGGTAATCGTACCTTTGAGGTCTGTTTCGCTGACGATCGCCGATTCATCGAGGGCATTTTGCCGAGTTTTGAGTTCTTGCAACAAGCGTTCCTGTGCCTCAGCTAACTGCTGCATCCGCTGCTGCGACGCTCTTTCTTCGGTGACATTACGGCAGACAACTACACCGCCTTTGATTGCCCCGGTTGCGTCTTTGAGCGGCCTGCCATTAACTTTGATCCACAGACCATCAGGCTTGGCTGCGTGGCGGACAAACATCTCTACTTCGTCTACCGATTCCCCTCGAATCGTGCGCATTAAAGGTATATCAGTAGCTGAATAAGGAGTAACGGTATCTCCTAAAAATAAGCCGTGTTTTGGCGCCCATTCGTCGGGGATAGAATCTGTCGATATCGAGCCGAACATATTTTCAGCCGCCGGGTTGAACAGGAAAATATTGCTCTGTTCGTCGGCAGCAATTACGCCGTCAGTAATGTTGTCAATTAACAGTTGCAAAAGATTGCTTTGCTGCCGAAATTGGTCTTCGGAACTGGCTAATTGAGATGTGGTTTCTTGCAGTTGAGCGATCGTTTGTTTGCTTTGGCTAATGTCACGAGCGACTGCATACATGAGCTTTTCTTCGAGCAAAGGTCGCGATTTCCAGGACAGCCATTTGTAGGAACCATCTTTGCAGCGGTAGCGATTTTCAAAAGCGATTGTTTCTACACCCTCAGCTATTTTTGCCGATTCGGATAGGGTTTTTTCGAGGTCTTCGGGATGGACGAAATCGAGAAAAGGTTGGTCTTGTAGTTCTTCTACAGTGTAGCCGAGGGTTTTCACCCAAGCGGGATTGACGCGCCGGAATTTGCCTTCAAAATCGGCGATGCACAGCAAGTCGAGGGAAAGGGTGAAAAATCGATCGCGCTCTTCTTCTGCTTGTTTGCGATCGGTAATTTCGATCGCGACTCCACCGACGCCGATGGGTTTGCCGTTATCTCCCGGCAAAGGAAAGTAAGACGCCAACCAATACCGCAAAACGCCCGGTTGATTGAGAGTTGTACCCGACACTTCAATGTTTAAAAACGGTTCGTTGGTAGCGAGAATTTTTTGTAACATCGGCTCTAGGGTATTGACCATTTCAGGTACAACTTCCCTCACCGTGTGGCCGAGGTGTTCGACAACAGAAACTCCAGTGGTTTCTGCTAATTTTTCGTTGACTTGTACGAAGCGAAGTCGATCGTCAAAAATAAACATCGAGGCTGGGGCGGCGGCGAAAAATGCGTCAAATCTGGCTTGACGCAAAGCGAGTTCTCGTTCTAAGTTTTTGCGATCGGTCACTTCCAAAATAAAAGCCCCAATGCCGATCGGTTTGCCATCTTCTCCAGGTAAAGGAAAGTAAGATGACAGCCAATCCCGCATGACATCTGGTTGCGCGGTAGTAGCATGGGAAAGTTCGATGTTTAAAATAGCTTCATTGCTATTGAGAACCTTCTGGTACAGCGGACCGAGGGTAGGTGCCATTTCCGGCTCAATTTCCCATATTGTCTTGCCAATGTATTCGGAAGCTGGCTGGCCGCCTAGTTGGGAGAGTTTCTCGTTAAACTGCATGAATCGCAGTTTGTCGTCGGTAATAAACATTCCCGCCGGTGCTGCTGCAAAAAAGGCGTCAAAGCGAGCTTGACGCACTCTGAGTTCTCGTTCGAGGGCTTTGCGATCGCTGATATCTCGCCCTTCGGGAATGAGCAGGACTACGTTGCCGCTGTCATCGGTAATGGGTTTGAGGGAAAAGTCAATGGTAGCCACGCCGTCGCCAACTAACACGTCTACTTCGTAGCGGACTATTTCGCCGGTGGCGGCTTTGACAATCGCTTCTTGCACCTGTTGTTTGGTTTCTGCGGAAATCTGCCACCACGGGGTTTCCGGAAACGGTTTTCCGGCTACCTCTGTGAGGGGTACGCCGGCGGCGGTGAGTGCTGTTTGGTTCGCTTGCAAAACCGTGCCGTCGGGTTTTAGCAAGCCGATGAATTGGAACGATTGGTCGAAAATTGCTCGGAACAGTCTTTCGCGATCGCGCAGCAATTGTTCGCTCCGCTTGCGATCGCTGATGTCGCGGGTAACTGTTGCTAAACCTATCGGTTCGTCAGTTTCTGGGTGTTTGACTGTAAATACGCTGTAGTCAACTGGAATGCTCTCGCCGGTGCGAAAATGCTTGAACCGAAACTCACCCTGCCAATAACCGGTTTCCTTCACCGACGGCATAATTTCTTCTGTGAATTGCTTGAGGTCCTCGGCAAAAAAGAATTCTCGCGTACTCTTGGCGTGCAAATCTTCTAGAGAGTTAAGTCCCACTAGCTCGATACCGGCGGCATTCAGATAAAATGGCTCTCCCTCCATTGTTGCCATGCCGATAAAATCTGAGCTGCTGTTGACGATCGAAATCAATCTTTGTTTTTCGATTTCGGTTTGTTTGCGCTGTGTAATGTCGTTGTTGGTTTCTAAAATTGCCTTGGGTTTTCCCCGATCGTCCCTCTGCAAAGTCCAGCGACTGAAGGCGGTAATTTTAGTATTGTAATTAGTGTTGTGAATCAGTTCTCCTTCCCAATAATCCCGCTCTTCTAACTGCGCTAATATTGTTTCTAAAGATTGGGGAAATATGGTCTGAAATAGAGTGTGGGTGAGTTGCCCCACAGCTTCGTGTTTCGTCCAACCGTACATTTTCTCTGCGCCTTGATTCCAGTATGCAATCGTGCCGTCTAGTTCTCGAATAATCAAAGCATCGCTGGCGAGGTCGAGCATTTGCAAGTTTTGTTGCAAGGTTTGTTCCACGCGCTTGCGGTTGGTAATGTTGCGGGCGATCGTTGATACAAATTCTACTTCTCCACTCTCGGATTTGTGGGCAATAATTACTTGAGAAACGGGTATTTCTTCGCCGTCTAAAGTTTGCCAAATTGTCTCGCCGCTCCAAACTCCATCCCGACAAGCTGCGGGGATGCCGACCTTCACAATAGTGTCGATACTTTTGGGCGATGTCACGTCAGAAATGCTAACTCCTGCTAAATCTGAGTCCACACCAACTTTTAACATTTCCCTGGCGGCACGGTTGAGATATATGGTGCGGTGTTGGGAATCGGCCATCCCTACCCAGTCTGTGGTGGCTTCTAAGATGGCTTGGAGTCGCAGTAGCTGCTGTTCGGATTCGCGACGTTGGGTGATGTCGCGACAGAAACCGAGGACTCCGATAATGTTGCCTGCTGTGTCTTTGAGGGGCGATTTCTGGGTGTCGAAAGCGTGTTCTTTGCCGTCTGCTAAAGTGGCGATGTCGTTGGGGTTGTGGATGGCCGTACCGCCGAGGGCGGCTGCGTCGTCGGCTCGGAATCCGGGTCGCCCTGGACCCGACTCTGTTTGGGCTGGGAGGGTGCCAAAAATCTGTTCTGCAGGTATGCCGATTTCTAGGTCATCTTTGCCGATGATTTCTGCTTGGGTTTTACCGAACGCTGCGGCGAAGCCTGTGTTGGCTAAGGTATACCGAAAGTCTCGATCTTTGACGAAAATTAAGTCTGGGGTGGCGTCAATTACTGCGCGCAGCAAGCTTTGGGAATTTTCTGCTGCTGCTAGAGCCTGTCGCAGTTGTTCTTCGATTTGCACGCGCTGGGTAATATCCCTGATGGCGGAGACGAGAATTTTGCTGCCGCCTGCACCGACAAATGTTGATTTTTTGGCTGCAAAAAAGCGGGTGATTCCCGATTCGCCGGTAATGCTTTCTTGGGTTTCGCAGCAGGTGTTTTCGGAAAATACTAATTCGTCTTTTTCTCTATAGGCGTCTGCTTCTTGTCTTGGTAAAAAGTCGCGATAGGATTTGCCAATTAGTTCTTCTCTACTGCGTCCTATGTATTGACAAAATGCATCGTTTAATGTTAACCAACAGTGCTGTTCGTCTTTGACGTAAATTGGGTCGGGGATGGCGTTGAGGATGTTGTTTAAGAATTGTTCTGATGCTTTTAATTGCTGTTCGACTGCGGCGCGATCGCGAATTTCTTGCTGCAATTGGGCGTTGGTTTGCGAAATCTCTTCGGTTCTTTCCTTGACTCGCTGTTCTAGTTCTGCGGTTAGCTGTTGCAGGGCGGCTTCTGTTTGCTTGCGTTTGGTGATGTCGCGCCCTTCGGCAAGGATTTGAAATACTTCTCCTGCTTCGTTGAACAGGGGTTTAAATGACAGGTCAATTACTATGATTCGATCGTTAGCACCAGAAATTTCGTATTCTTCCCGAACAAACTTGCCTGCAGATACTTGTTGAATGTTGGCTTTGAGTCGTTGCTGGTTAGTGGCAGATGTTGCCCACCAAGGCGCGTACCAAAATTTCAGTCCTAACACTTCTGATGATTGCAAATCTCCCAATTCTAGTGCTGTTTGATTTGCTTCAATTAAAGTGCCGTCTGGCTGCAATAATATGATGAATTGAAAGGCTCGATCGAATATTGCTTGAAATTTTTGGGTAGTTTCGTTGAGGGCTTTTTCTGTGTCTTGTTTAGCTTGCAGGATTTGGGTGGAACCTACTAAAAAACTGTAGCGGTTGGACAGGCTTAAAAAGCCGATCGCGGGAAATACTGTAAACCAATCGGATACTGTTTGTACGATCGGGGAGTGCGGCAATCCCAAGTATGCGGCGGCGTGGCCGCTGTGGCCGAAAGCGCAACTCCAAAATATTAATGCCGTGACTGTGGCGAAGGTGTCGAATCCGGCTTGGCGGTTGCGCCACAAACCGAGGCTAATTAATGAGGCGATCGCAAAATAACAAACGCAAACAATGCTGTTAGCTATGCCTGCTACCAGTGGTTGGGAGAAGTCCGGTAATGTCAGGGTGAAAGTTGTGGCGATCGAGCTATAGATAAGTTTCATCATAAAAAAAATGATAATTTAGATTGGGAATGGGGAATTGGGAATTGGGGATTGGGAATTGGGAATTGGGGATTGGGGATTGGGAATGGGGAATTGGGAATTGGGAATCGGGAATTGGGAATTGGGAATTGGGAATTGGGAATTGGGAATCGGTAATTGGGAATTGGTAATCAGTAATCGATCGACTATCAACTATCAACTATCAACTATCAACTCTCAACTCTCAACTATCAATCGATCGCGAGCGGGGACGCTCGCACTACAACTATCAACAATCGATCGCGAGCGGGGACGCTCGCACTACAACTATCAACTATCAACTATCAACTATCAACTCTTACCAACGTTCGGAATGAGCGATTGCTTCTATATCGACAATCATCAGCAAGCGTCCTTCGCAATTGTACAAACCTTTTAAAAATGGAACTAGCTCTGGACCGACATCTATTGCTGAGACAATGCGATCGGGATTTAAAGGCAAAACTCCTTCAACGCGGGATACTGCTAATCCCATGCGCATTCTCGACAATCTCACGTCTCGCGGATCTGGCGCTTCTACAACTAAGATGCGACTCTGATGGTGGTAGATGTCAACTGGCTCTATGCCTGTAAAGTTACCGAAGTCTGCTACTGCGAGGATTTCACCGCGCAGGTTGGTTAATCCTAACAGAAATGGCAGCGTGTTCGGCACTGGAGAAATTGGCTGTTCCTTGAGGGAGAGGACTTCTCGCACTGCTTCTAATTCTACAGCAAAAAGACTGTTGCCTTGACCGAACAGGAGAAATTGCTTGGTGGTGCTTGCGCGATCTATGCTGGCGGTATCTGCAGTTGCTGTCATTCCCGGATCTTAATTATTATTATTTATGTCTGACAAGCCGGAGGTTTTTTCGCAAATTAAAGAGGCTTGCATCCTCCGAATTGTGTCTGCGAATTGTTGTGAGGGCGGGGTTGTCAATCCCTGTCTAAAAAACTGCGCCCTCAACTGTTAATTGTATGCTATTAATTGT
This sequence comes from Microcoleus sp., assembly GCA_051652045.1. GTDB lineage: Bacteria > Cyanobacteriota > Cyanobacteriia > Cyanobacteriales > Microcoleaceae > Microcoleus. The sequence goes on from JBOFTL010000947.1 coordinate 6,758, forward strand.
CAAATTATGCTGACAGCAAGCGCTCGACAATATTGACGAGTTGTTGCGGTTCAAAAGGCTTGCTGACGTAAGCGTCTGCCCCTAAATCGGTTCCCCAAGCTTTATCGATGGCGGTGTTTTTGTGAGTGCAAAATACTACTGGCAAGTGGGCTGTTTTACGATCGCCCCGCAATTCTCTGATAACTTCAAATCCGTTCATTCGCGGCATCACTACGTCTAAGACTACCAGATCTGGGGGAACTTCTCGAATGCGGGCGATCGCTTCTTCGCCGTCGCCGGCGCGGATTACTTCCATCCCGGCATCTTGGAGAATGCTACAGATGATTTCCAATTCGCTGGGTACGTCGTCCACTACTAATACTTTTGACATGATTTTACGCTTTTTTGTTTTGTCGATCGATTAAATATACTTACTCATATAATATAGCTGAGAATATTGCTGGCTGTCGGCTGTCAGTTATAAAAGTTAGTTAGAAAACTTAGGAGCATCCCGATTTTGTAAATGTCTCAGTGCAAATCTGAAAGCCGAGGGCGCAGCATTGGCGTTTGTATCCTGTCGATTCTTCGAGAGATTTTTCGCGGGATTCGCAAGCACAGGGTGAAGCATTCGCGTTTGTATCTTGTCGATTCTCCGAAAGATTTTTCGCGGGCATTCGCAAGCACAGGGCGAAGCATTCGCGTTTGTATCTTGTCGATGCTCCGAAAGATTTTTCGCGCGAATGCTTCGCCCCTACGATCGCAATATGTTTCAGGACGATTTTACTTTAATTCGCAAAAATGACATGAATAAATTATTTGGAAAATTACTAATTTATCTGCTATTAATCATTGTTCTTGCCGCTTGCAATAACAATAGCATTGGCGAAACTGCT
>JBOFTL010000948.1:0-2324 GCA_051652045.1 Microcoleus sp.
CAATTAAAAATTAAAAACTTTTAAAGTTTAATTTTTAACTTTTCATGCCCAAAGTCGAGATAAATTGCTCATGAATTCTGAAGAAGCTCAAAACCAAGAACCAGAAAACCAACCAGTTGGATCGCCCGTGGAAGGCGAACAAAATTTATCTGAAACTGAATCCGATCGCCCCTTAATTCCACTGAATATTCCTGCGCTTGAAGAACCGCCAAACTCAGAACGCAAGCCCTTAGAATTAAATCTCCGTCCCAGAATTGAAGACCCGGAAGTTACCGGAGATATTTGGGAAACAGTCTCGCCAACTAGCGAAACTGAAGAAGAGATTGATAATTCGATCGAACCCAACGAGCCAAACGAGCCAAACGAGCCAAACGAGCCGATCGAACTTGCCGAATCGGGACTGACAATAGCCGAAGAAATGGTAACAGACATTGAAGAAGATGTTACCGAAAACTTGGCAGATCGAGTGCAAGAATTGCAGCAGCAAGAACGAGAATTGACGGCAAAAATTGCTACTCTTGCAGCCGACAAAGCCAAAGCATTAGAAACCTTGAGCGAAACTCAAGCATCGATCGGGCGTTTGGTGCAAGAAGGATTGGTGCAATTAGAACAGCGCAGACAAACGCTGCAAATCGAAGTAGAAAAACTCGAAAGACGGCGCGATCGCATTCAAAAAGAAATGCGCACCACTTTTGCTGGTGTTTCCCAAGATTTAGCAATTCGAGTTCAGGGTTTCAAAGACTATCTGGTAGGAAGCTTGCAGGATTTAGCCGCTACCGCTGAATTGTTAGATTTGACGCCACCACCCGCGCAAGAAACATTCAAACAAACTGCTGTTGAAGACTCTCAATCTTCCGCGCCGATAAACCCCAAATTTGCCGAACAGGGATTTCAAGAACAAGCCAAACAAATTCGCCGTACTCTCGATCAGTATCGCACTCTTCCCGACTATTACGGCCCGCCTTGGCAACTCCGCCGCACTTTTGAACCCATCCACGCGGAACGAGTTTCTAATTGGTTTTTCACTCAAGGAGGTAGGGGCGCTTTGCGCACTATGGGTTCGCGGTTGCAAAATATCTTGATTACTTCGACAATTATTTCCGTACTCAGAAGTGTCTACGGCGGGCGAGTGCGGACTTTGGTACTAGCAAACAGTCCGGAACGTTTGGGTGAGTGGCGTCGGGGCTTGCAAGATTGTTTGGGGATTACTCGCAGCGATTTTGGTCCAGATCGCGGAATAATTTTATTCGAGTCTCCGGAGGCTTTGGCTCAAAAAGCAGATAGGTTGGTAAAAGAGGGCAAGTTGCCGTTAATTGCGATCGATGAAACTGAAGATTTAATCAGTCTTTCGCTGTTGCAATTTCCCCTGTGGTTAGCTTTTGCCCCCGATCCGCAATCTTTGATGTCTGCGAAGGATTTTTGAATTGGTAATTGGTAATTGGTAATTGATAATTGATAATTGATAATTGGTAATTGGGAATGTCTAATTGCTAATTGCTAATTATTCAAAGATTGCCTAACAGGTAAAATTGGCAAATCGTAAATGGCTAATTACTAATTGCTAATTATTCAAGGGGTGCCTCACAGGTAAAATTGGCAAATCGTAAAAGTACAACAAATTTCAAATCAAAATATGACTAGCTGGATTGTTTTAAATGGTGCATTGCTCATCGCAGCTTACTTGTTAGGTTCGATTCCGACGGGATACTCGGTGGGAAAATTGCTGCTGGGAATTGACATTCGCGAAGCGGGCTCGGGATCGACTGGGGCGACTAACGTACTGAGAACTTTGGGTAAGTGGCCGGCGGTGGGAGTATTGCTAGTTGATGTGTTGAAAGGAGTCAGCGCGATCGCCCTTACCCGCTACATTTATTCTCTAGATTTTACCGCACAGCTAGCAACGGCTGCCAATTTAGAAAATACTGAAATCATCTTGTCTTGGATGGTAACTTTGGCTGGTTTATTTGCTGTTTTAGGCCACAGCAAATCGATTTGGCTGGGATTTACGGGCGGCAAATCTGTTGCTACAAGTTTGGGAGTTTTGTTTGGTTTGTACTGGCCGGTGGGTCTGGGAACTTTGGGGATTTTTGCTATAGTTTTTGCAGCGTCGCGAATTGTGTCTTTAAGTTCGATCGCGGGTGCAATTAGTGTTGCGGGATTGATGTTTGCGTTAAATCAGCCGCTGGCTTATATATTGTTTGGAATTGCTGGTGGCGTGTTTGTCATCGTGCGGCATCGCAGCAATATTCAGCGGTTGTTAAACGGTACTGAACCGAAGGTTGGAGAGAAATTAGAAACAGCAGCAAACGAGTAAAACAAGATAA
>JBOFTL010000949.1:0-7535 GCA_051652045.1 Microcoleus sp.
GTAATCAACCGCGCTAACTTGGGTATGGAAGTAATGCACGAGCGCAACGCTCACAACTTCCCTCTCGACTTGGCTGCTGCACAAACAACCTCAGTTGCTTTGGTTGCTCCTTCGATCGATGGCTAATTCTTAGCTTGAGCTAATCACAAAAAGCGCCCCTAGAAATAGGGGCGCTTTTTGTTTTGTGCTTTTTGTATCGAGCTAGAAAGTCCAGATTATTCAAAATTAAAGCGTGGGATGAAGATAGAATAATGAAGATAGAATAAATGCGTTGCGTTCAAGCAACACAATAATTTATTTAAACTGAAAAATTGTATGTGGGTAGAGATAACAGCGCTCGATCGAGTTCCTGAATGGGGCGTTTTACCTGTAAAAGTTGAGGGAATTTCGCTGATTTTAAACCGTCAAGGATTGAAGGTCGCTTGCTATCGCAATGCTTGCACTCATTTAGAATATCCGATCGATCTGGGTAAGGTTAGCAACGGTATCATTACTTGCCCGTTTCATAAATATCAATACAAATTAGATAGCGGTCACTGTTTAAATGCACCCGCCGATGCTCTGGAATCTTTTCCGGTTAAGATTGAGGGCGATCGAGTGTTTGTGGAAATTAACTAGCAGGAATACTGGTTTGACATTCTCCCCGCCGTAGAACGACGGGGCTTTCAACCCAATTTTTTGGTAATTGGTAATGGGTAATTATCGATCGATCGCCCGTACCTCGCTTTTCTGAGAGCAGCTAAAGAAAGTTAAGATTTGTCAAAATATATTTAGGAGCTCGCGAGCGATCGACTATCTGATTAATTCGCGCGAGAACGCCTGCACCAACTTATTCAGCTTGACAGAGATTGACGCTATGAGATTCTTCAAATTTTCTCACCCCGCACCTCGAATTGCCGTTCGCGCTTTAACAAGCGCCTTAACAATTATTCTAGGAATTGCGATCGCCCTGGGTACTGTCACTGTAAATCCCGCACCTGCATCAGCAGCCAGCAAAAATCCGCCAGAGTTGGGCTGGCAGCCCAAAACAGCCGTGCGGGAACTGCAAAACACGGGCGTCCAGCAGTTAGCCCTCCGCAGCCCGGAATTAGTCCAAGGCCAGAGTAGCAACAGCTTTGTCACCGCAGCAGTCGATCGAGTCGGACCGGCCGTAGTGCGTATTGATACCGAGCGCACCGTCAGCCGCAACCTCGACCCCTTCCTCGAAGACCCCTTCTTCGGCAGGTTTTTTGGAGATGATTTGCGCACTCAAATCCCCAGACAAGAGCGCTTGCGGGGTCAAGGTTCCGGCTTTGTTATCGACAAAAGCGGGATTATTTTAACCAACGCCCACGTAGTTGATAAAGCCGATCGAGTGACTGTCACCTTAAATGACGGCCGTATATTTCCGGGAGAAGTGCAGGGTACTGACGAAGTAACGGATTTAGCGGTTGTTAAAATTAATACCAAGCAAACCGAGTTGCCCGTAGCAGTATTGGGAGATTCCGATGCGGTAAAAGTTGGAGATTGGGCGATCGCAGTCGGCAACCCTTTAGGATTTGACAACACCGTAACTTTAGGCATTGTCAGCACCCTCAAGCGATCGAGTGCAGCCGTAGGCATTCCCGACAAGCGGCTCGATTTCATTCAAACAGATGCGGCCATCAATCCCGGCAATTCCGGCGGTCCGCTGTTAAACGGTACGGGAGAAGTCATCGGCATCAACACGGCTATTCGAGCTGACGCGATGGGCATCGGCTTTGCAATTCCCATCAATAAAGCTAAAGCCATCTACGCACAGCTAGCTCGCGGAGAAAAAGTCAGCCACCCGTTTTTGGGCATTCAAATGGTTGCTTTGACTCCGGAAATTGCCAAAGAGAACAATGCCGATCCGAATGCTCCTTTAATCGTGCCGGAAGTTGCGGGAGTTTTGGTGATGCGAGTGCTGCCAAATACTCCTGCTGAAAAAGCCGGGATTCGCAAAGGAGATGTCATAGTTCAGATTGACAGCCAAGCTGTTACCACCGCTGAACAGTTGCAAAATTTGGTAGAAAACAGCCAAATCGGCCAAACTTTGAAATTGAAATTGCTACGGGGTTCTCAGAGTAAAGTGGTAGGAGTGCAAACAGCTCAATTGAGGGATTTTTAAGCCTCTGTCGAATGGATTTTAGTCCGCAGCAAAGAGCGGACTAAAGTCCACACTACGAACCAGAACACAGAATATTGCGGGGTAGATCTTTCCTTGAGAATCTGAGATTTTTCCAAGAAACCCGGTTTCTTTGCCAAAGTCGTGATTTTGCTATTATTGTTTTGTGCTTCTGCCTTCTGCCTTCGGCTATATCGCAGCAAACCAATTGGAGACTCTTATGACATCAGCAGCGATCGCAGTCCCCACAAAAGAATCTCCTCTCCTGTTTGAAGGATTGACTTGGAGAGAGTTTAAAGCCACCGAGCAATTGTTAGATCGTCCTGGATATCGACTCTCTTTCCTTGACGGAGTTTTGGAGATAATAAGAATGCCTGGAGAACCCCACGAAACAGTTAAGGAACGCATCGGTGCATTGTTGGAACTTTACCTGTTAATGGCAGGGTTTGACTTTACTCCAACTGGCTCAATGACTCTGGAAAGTGAAACAGCCACCGTCAAGCGAGAGGCCGATAAATCCTATAAACTTGCTCCAAATCGCAGGCTACCCGATCTGGCGATCGAAGTAGTATTTTCCAGTGGCGGTATTAACAAGCTGGAGGTATACAAGCGGCTGAAAATCAAGGAAGTTTGGTTTTGGGAAGACGGAGTGTTGGAGGTTTATCACCTGCGAGGAGAAGGTAGTGCCCTTCACTATGAAAAGATTTCTAATAGTGAGGAAGTGAAAGGTATCGATCTGAATTTGTTATTGCGTTGTATCGATATGGTAAATCATGTTGATGCGATTAAAACTTTTCAACAAGCTATTCAGAAATAGCTGAAAGTATTATACAAATTTAAAATAACTTTTGTTGTCTGTTATTTTTCGATCGACCTTGCTAACAAGCTACAGCAAAAGTTCGATTGTAAATTCGGTTCCCTCACCAGGAATCGATCGGCAGAACAATTCACCGCCGTGTTTGTCGGTGACAATTTGTTTGGCGATCGACAGTCCTAAACCTGTTCCTTTACCCAAAGTTTTTGTAGTAAATAAAGGTTCAAATAAATGCTTTTGAATATCTGGTGTCATTCCCAATCCGTTGTCGGCAATACAGACGATCGCCCTGTCTGTACGGATTGCAGTACCGATCTTAATTTCCAGTGAACGCCGATCTGTTTCCCAAGCCTCTTCCAAAGTATCGATCGCATTTGCTAATAGATTCATAAACACTTGAGCGATCGGACCCGGATAGCATTCGATCGCGGGCAATTCACTGTAGTTTTGTATGACTTCAATCGCGGGACGATCGCCTTGTTCTTTGAGTCGGTGTTTTAATAGTAAAAGAGTGCTATCTATGGCTTCGTGAAGGTCGATCGCAATTCGAGTATCGCGATCTGCACGGGCAAAGTTCCGCAAAGATAGTGAAATATCTTTAATGCGTTGGGCTCCTACTTCCATTGAATCCAAGAGACTGTCAAAATCCTCGATCGCAAAGTCCAAATCTAAGCGGGAAATTTCCCTCGCAATATCCGGTACGGGTTCGGGATAGTGTTTTTGATACAGGCGAAGCACTTTAGTAATGTCCGCAAGATATTCTTTTGCTGGTGTAATATTGCTCGACAAAAAAGTTAGGGGATTGTTAATTTCATGGGCTACTCCAGCAACGAGTTGTCCTAAAGCTGAGAGTTTTTCTTGCTGCACTACCTGTACTTGAGCTTGTTGCAAAGCGGTAGTGCGTTCTTTAACTTGCTGTTCCAAATTGTCAGTTAACTGTTTGAGCTGCCAGTGAATGTTGACTCTAGCAATTACTTCATCTTGTTCAAAGGGTTTTGTGATATAATCTACTGCACCTAAAGACAAACCTTTTACCTTGCTTGCGGTGTCAGCTAATGCCGTCATAAAAATTACTGGAATTGTACTTATTTCGGGGTTGACTTTAATTCTGCGACAGGTTTCAAAGCCGTCGATTCCCGGCATTTGTACGTCCAGCAAAATCAGTTCCGGCAAACAGTTTTGGCTCGAAGCGATCGCGCATTTTTCTAACAAAGAAATAGCTGCTTCGCCGTCTACTGCTACCCGAACTTTGTAACCTGCATTTTTTAATGCTTGCGATAGTACGGACAAATTAGTCGAGTTGTCGTCTACGATGAGAATGTATTTTTTTTCGGCGTCGGACATCATTTTTTTATTTACTTTCTGACAAATATTGTTGGATTAATGCCCGCAGTTCTTTTAGTTGACATTTTTCGGCAAAAGTAAGAATTTGTTGGGAAAAATCTTTAAATTCGGGATCTTCTGTTTGACTGCGCTCTGCTACCTCGATTATCCGATCTAAATCACCTACTTCAGCTAGTTGGTTTAACGATTTCAAAGTTGCGATCGGAAGTGGTTGAATTGGATCTATGGCGCTAGCTTCTTCGCCATTTTTATCTGTTGTTAAGGTTGTTTGATATACCCATTCAAGTTGCAAGTATTGTTGAATTAACGCCAGCAATCGATCGGCTTGTATGGGTTTTGGCAAAAAATCATTACCGCCCGCATCTAGACTTTTTTGGCGATCGATATCGAACACGCTCGCAGATGACACCAACACGATCGTTTCTTGCAGTATAGGATGATTGCGGATTTGTTGCAACAGCTCGAATCCGTCCATGACAGGCATGGCTAAATCGGTAAATATCAGATCCGGCGAGAATTGTAGGGCGCGATCTAATGCTTCTTTACCGTTGCTAGCTTCGATGGCTTCAAAGCCAACTGGCTCGAGCAAATTCACCAACACAGCCCGATTTTCCCATTTGTCATCAACCACTAAAATTTTGCGTTTCTCGCCTTGATAGCCGATGACTGTTCCCTGTTGCACAACTCTCGAACTATCAGCCCAATCTTTAGCCTCCGGTAGTTCCACTTCAAAAGAAAAGACGCTTCCTTGTCCGCAGCGACTGTCTAGCGCAATTTCACCGTGCATCAGCGTCACAATTTTTTGGCAAATTGCCAATCCCAATCCCGTACCTTCCGATCGTGTTTTGAAATCGCCGACTTGCTCGAAAGGCTGGAAGATTTTCTCTATCTGTTCCGGTGTCATTCCCGGACCAGTATCTTCAATTAAAAAGCTAATTTTGTATAAAGTTTGAATTTGAAGTTTGGAATTTTTACTTAATTGTTGTGACTGAGAATTTAACTCTGAAAGTTTGGCATTAACGCTAAAAATAACTTTGCCTTTTTCAGTAAATTTAATTGCATTTCCTAGCAAATTCAACAGCACTTGACGCAAGCGTTTTTCATCACAGAAAACACCAGCGGGCAATTGTGAATCGGCGCGCAAATCGAAAGCAATTCCTTTTTCTTCGGCGCGTACCGTACAAATTTCAGCAATGCTTTGGATGAATGATGGCAAATGAAAGGCGGATGGTTCTAGTTCGAGTTTGCCGGCCTCAATTTTGGACAAATCCAAGATATCATTAATTAAGGTTAGCAAGTGAGAACCGCATTTATAAATGATATCGACTCCACTGCGATCTTTTTTCGTCAGGGGTTCGCTGCGCTGGAGAATTTGAGCGTATCCTAAAATGCCGTTAAGTGGGGTACGTAATTCCTGGCTCATGTTAGCGAGAAATTCGCTTTTAGCTCGATCGGCTTTGTCAGCTTTTTCAAGAGCTTGTTTGAGTTCGATCGTGCGTTTTTCTACTCGTTCTTCGAGTTCTGCATTGGTATTTTCTAAGGCTGTAAAAGAGTCGCGCAGTTGCTTTGCCATGCGGTTGAAGGATTGGGAAAGCACGCCTAATTCATTGTTGCCTGTGACTTCCACAGTACGATCGAACTCCCCGGCGCCGATCGATTCTGATGCTTTGCTCAACAGTAAAATGGGTTTGGCAATCAGGCGAGAGGTGTAAAAACCTAAAACTGTAGCGATGGCTAATGCACCGAGACATAACAGAATTGTAGAGCGATTATTGGCGTTAATTTGCCCCATGAAATCGGATTCGGGAACTGCTACAACTACCAACCAATCCAATCCCCATTCGTCTTTCCAAGGTAGAACTTTCACAAACTGACGCTGTTCTTCCAACATAAACTCAAACTGCTGGCTTTGTTGAATTGTGTTGAAATCTGCAAAGCGATTTTTTAGGTACTTAGCGGTATTAGAAATTAATCGATCGCTGCTGTTAACAGCCGCCAGTCGCTCGGCTTTTGAGCCGACAATCGTAACAGGTTTTTCTGAACTTGAGGAAGCTACGATCGCTCCGCTGCGTTCGATAATAAAGATTCTACCGGCCGGGCTGAGTTTTAATTGACGCAGGAAATCACTAATTTGGGACAACCGTTGGTCAACTGCAATAACGCCGATTAATTGTCGGTTGTTATTGTATACCGGTCGATTTGCTGAAACGGAAAGGGTGTCAGGTGAAGACTGCAATCGATCGAGGCTCCATGTGGGTTTTCCTGCTAAAGCTGTCTGCACGTACCACGCTTCTTCTTTGGCAATGTAGACGCCATTATCCTTAGCTAAAGTCGTGCGATTTCCCTCTCCATCCGTGTTGAAAATATACCAATTTTGTTTGACATTGCGCGACGGAGAAACTTCATCTACTGTAACGCGACCGTCCTCAAAAAACCGCCCAGCACCCGCAAAATCACCCGATGTAAAAGCAAAGCCAATGTATCCGAAATTGTACTGTTGCAACTGCTGCCAAAAAAAACGTCCGAGTTGTTCTAAATTGTTGTAATCTAGTAATTTCATATCGACAGCATCGCCGTTGATTTCTGCTAGGTGACGAGCCGTGTTGAGTTGGCTGTCTAAGTGTTGGTTGATGCGACTGCTGACTTCTGTTTGGAGTTGAGATGCCAAATCGTCGATCGCCTTCTGTCCGTTGCGGAAAGACAGGTAGCCGACAATGCCAACCGCACCAGCGATTTGCAGTAAAAACGGGATAATTAACAGGACTCGCAGCGGTATATTGCCAATCAGTTTGCGAATGATTGAAGGCTGAGATGGGGACATAGTAAATCAGAATTCATTCTAGTAAATAATTAGCAGGATTTAGTTATTTTGAGAAGCGTACAGAAATTTAGCGGAGATAGAAAGTAAATCATTTTTGCTCAACTACACTTAGTCGAGCGGTCGCGATCGGCGATCGTTTAGCTTTTTTGCGGAATTACTAGCTGGCGATCGGTAGTTTGATTTTAATCCACAAACCCTTTCCTCCAAGCTTTTGCTTAGTCCAATTCAAGATTTTGGTCGATCGCGCTGACAATCTATGTCACTTTTATGCTAGGTAAACAGTGGACAGCGGACAGCGGACAATTGACAGTTGACAGTTGACATTTGACAGTTGTTGCTGAGCTAGTTGAAGCATCGATCGCATACGGGTTGACAGCAAGCAGCGAACTGTTGAGGACTGAGGATTGAGGGTTAAGGGTTGAGGGTCGATC
>JBOFTL010000950.1:0-7319 GCA_051652045.1 Microcoleus sp.
AATGGTACTTAGGTAGAGGAGGAAAATTTTTCCGGATGCTCGAGGTTTCCACGAGAATAGCTAATGACGACGCTCGTACTGCACCTTTAATTCGTTGGATGTGTAAGTACAATTTGGATAAATTACTACACTTTTTGTATGTGCTGAGAGGTGAAATTAGCTTGAGGGATTCATTCTGCCCTTTAACTTTATCTGAGGCCCTAAAATTGGGTTAGGAAAGTTAACAATAGGTAACTGAGTTATTGGGAATATTGGGAATTGGACTCTCCTGAACTTGCGGCGATCGATCGAACTCATGTCTGGTAAGAAATAATAAGTAATGGGTAAGAGGTATGCAATTGATGCCAATTATTTATTATCGATTATCATTGCTCGGTATCAAAATATACACAATACTCGCGCGTACTGAGACTGGAGTACCGAGTTTTTACTTAGATGTTGCAGTGCAGCAAGAAGTATTTTGGAAAAAAAGCCTGTTTCTGGGTGCGCATCAGCCCCGATCCTTTTTCCCCTAAGTAATAGCAACCTTCGGGCGAGGTTATGACATTTTCGATCGCAGCAACTCTTGCTGTTATTACCTATTTCAAGGACAACTAACGCTTCCTTCCTTCTTCTTTCTTCTTCTTGCTTATTCTTTCTTCTTTCTTCCTTCTTCTTTCTTCTTCTTGCTTATTCTTTCTTCTTTCTTCCTTCCTTCTTTTTTCTTCTTCCTTCTTCCTTCTTCCTTCTTCCTTCTTCTGTAGGTGAAAAATGAAAAAAATTTTAGTGACTGGTGGAGCAGGTTTTATCGGTTCAGCTACCATAGCTGAATTGCAAAAGTACGGTAACGATATTTATGTAATTGACGACTTGTCTTTTGGCAATAAAGAATTCTTGACAATTCCCGATGAATGTTTCCATCAGTTAGATATTTTGAACGGGAATGACTTACAAGAAGTCATGCACAAAATCGATCCCGATTGGATAATTCATCTGGCAGCTATCCACTTTATTCCCTACTGCAACCAACATCCTTTCAAGTCGAGTAACATTAACATCCAAGGCACTACCAACATCTTAAAAGCTGCCAAAAGTCTGAAAAATTTAGAAAAGATATTTTTTGCTTCGACAGCAGCAGTTTATCCAATTTGCGATCGAGCTATTCCAGAAACTCAGCAAACAAACCCTCTAGATATTTATGGATTATCCAAACTAGCGGGCGAACATTTGATGAATGAGTTTTATCTGGAAACATCGATTCCTACAATAGTTTGTCGGTTTTTCAATGCCTTCGGTCCGAATGAAACAAACCTGCACTTAATTCCCGAGATTCAAAGACAAGTTAATTCAGGTTTAAGAACTATTGAGTTGGGCAATCTCGAACCAAAGCGAGATTTTATCCATACCTATGATATGGCAAGAGCAATTCTGCTGTTACTGAATAAGTTTGATGCGGGAATTGATGTGTTTAACTTAGGCAGCGGACAAGAATATTCGGTGGTAGATGTAGTTAAAGAGTTTGAGAGCCAGCTAGGAGAAGAAATTACCATTAAAGTCGATCCGTCGCGAGTGAGGAAAGTGGAACGAATGCACTTACTAGCGGACATCTCTAAACTCAAAACCTTCATCAACTGGGAACCTGAAATCAGTCTGAGCGAAGGAATTAAAACTTTACTGAAAACCTAATCTAATTCAGTAAATCTATTTCAGCAATACACGTTGGGGTGCAACTTTATCTAATTTAAATCTCACTGGACTTAATACTACTTATAAAAGTAAGGTGCGCTGCGCACCCAAAAGATTAAAGAGCGAGGTACACCCAATGAAACCAGCAAAGAAAAAAATTCTTTTCCACCTGCCAATGCCCATTGATTTTAGCAGTTATAACGGCACTCAAGGTAGGGTTTTCGGGATGCTCAAATATTTTAGCGATCGCAAAGATTTTTTTGAAGTAGATGCTGTAGGTGATAACAAATTTGGAGTTATTGATTGGGGTTTGACGCAAAAACAAGAAATTTTAAAGTGCGTGGATAATATATTTGTTTATGAAGGCGAGCGCAACTTAGTTAATTTTTTCTATACTCGCAGTCAAAGCTTATATTATCAAAAACTGCTGCGGCAACAATTGCCAGTCGATTCTGATTACTTTGCTCCGCCCGGTTATGTTAAATATATGCGGCAGTTAATTTCTCAGAAAAATTACGACTTTATTTGGATCAACAATCTCGATTACGCTCATTTGGCGGCAGGCAAAACCAGTAAAGCTACTAGAATTATCGATATGCACGATATCACATCTAGGTTTCGTATGGTGAGAAAAAACATACCGGGATTCGATCGATTAAAGTTTGATTATGAATCTAATTTCCAAAGAGAGGTGCAACTGATAGATAAATTCGATCGGGTAATTATCGATGCTCAAAATGAGAAAAAAATCCTGAGTTCCCACCTGGAAGCTAACAAGTTAGACTTGGTTCCTACTTTAATTGAAGGGCTGAGTGGCGAGTCCAATAGAGTTCCTTATTATCGCAGAGAGTTTAAGTACGATCTACTATTTGTTGGGGCTAACAATCAACCGAATAAAGATGGTTTAAATTTTTTCCTTGATTCAGTATTTCCTGAAATTATTTGCCGCAAGCCTGATACTAAATTTGCCATTGCTGGGAAAATAGTCAAAGAAATTCAGATTGATGTCTTTTGCAAAAAAAATATCGATTGCCTGGGATATGTACCGGATTTAGCAGATATTTACTTGAAATCTAGAGTAGCAATTTGTCCTTTGATAACTGGGGCCGGCACTAAATTTAAACTTGTGGAAGCAATGGCTTATGCAATGCCGATCGTTGCTACGAAGATTTCAGCTTCGGCAATTAGCTCGATCGATGGTGTAAATTGTTTCACCACAGACGATCCCAGGATTTATGCCGAGCGAGTAATCTACTTACTAAACGAGCCAAAATTAGCTCGAAAATTTTCCAGAGAAATTGCTAAAACTTTCGAGAAAGAACACTCAGGTGCATCTGTTTATTCAAGGCTCGATCGGATATTTGGCATCATGACAAGCGATCGAGCTTGCAATCTAATTAGCTGAGGTGAATCAACTTTTCGATCTGTCAAGATGCTACCAACTATAACCATTGTCAAGAAAGCTATGAATCAGAAACAAAAAAAACTTTTGCTGCATCTACCGAGCGAACTCTTACCTGTTGACACTGGTGCTAAACGCAAGTTTTTAGGAACTCTTAAATATTTGAGAGAGCGCAAAGACTTATTTGATGTTGACATAGTTTCTCGCAATGATTTCCGTCAGAATATATGGACTCCCGAACAACAGCAAGAAGCGCTAAAAACAGCAAACAATTTTTTCTTGTATCGGGGCGATCGAAACTTACTTGATTTTGTATATTCTCGAAGTAAAAGCTTTTACTATCAAAAGCTATTGAGAGAGCAAATGCCTGTGGATACCGACTACTTTACACCACCTGGGTATATCAAGTTTGTTCGTTCTTTAATCTCAGAGCAAAAGTACGATATAGTTTGGATTCACAATGTTGAATGCGCGCATCTAGGATTGCGATCGACCCGATCTTGCACTCATCCCGTTCAAATTATACTCGAGATAGTCGATCTGCACTGTCAGCTTCGCCTCGCCAGACAAGATATACCTCCGCTAAAAGGTCTTAAATTTGACTATGAAGCTAATTTCCAACGAGAAGTTAATCTCCTGAACAAATATCAAAAGTTGATTATCACTTCTCAGGAAGAAATGCAAATGATTCAGCCTCATATTCTCCCTGGAAAACTCCATTTAATTCCTTATCCGCTTGATGAATCAAGTTCTACAAGTGCGATCGTCCCCTACGCAAAGAGAGAGTTTAAATACGATCTGATGTATGTGGGTGCAGCCTACTATCCTAATGTCGAAGCAATGAACTTTTTCTTGTCATCGATTTTCCCAGAAATCGTTGCCAATAAACCAGATGTTCGGTTTGCTGTTGCGGGTAAAGTTTGCGATTTTATCGAAATCGATCCGGCGTTTAAACAGAATGTCGATCGTTTAGGATTTGTGGATAGTTTGTCAGAACTTTATTCAACTTCAAGAACAGTCATCTGTCCTTTGCTGCACGGTTCTGGAACAAAGATTAAACTTCAGGAAGCTATGACTTATGCGATTCCAATTGTGACTACTAAATGCGGCGCATCTGGACTCAGCCTCACAGATGGCATTAATGCCTTCATTACAGACGATCCGGGGTTGTACGCACAGAGAATCTTAAGCTTACTGAAAGAACCAAAACTAGCTGAAAATATTTCTGAATCAGTGGCGATGACTTTTGAAAATGAATACTCAAATTCAGCGATATATGCAAAGCTTGATGCGATGCTGGGGATTTGACCTTCATTTGTAGTCTGAGGTGCGCACTGCGCACCCTACAAATACCCTGATTGACTAATGCAGTCTTAAGTAAGTCCACCTAATTAAACGGAAGAACCGGATTGCTAAAAATTTTGATGTATAAGTATTCTTCCCTCTTCCTTCTTCCTTCTTCTTAAAACCATGCAACTACAAATTCCTAGTTCAGTTAACTATTGGATTAAAAGCACCAAAACTTGGAAGAATAACTACCTATTCTTGCGAGAGTTTAAACATTTTCCCCGCGTGGCAATTTTGGCTTTGATATTTTCGATTCTGGCTGCGACATTTGAAGGTTTCAGCATTGGTTTTTTACTTTCTTTTTTACAAAGCTTGACTTCTCCTAACGCCCAACCAATTCAGACGGGAATTAGTTGGTTTGACATTTGGGTTTTAGGAGTCAATACATCAGTTACAAGTCGCCTCTACCGGATATCGATTTTGATCGTACTTACTACATGGATTCGTGCGGGTTTTAATTACTTATCGCTACTTTATATCGATATTACTCAACTGAATTTTCTCGATCGACTCCGCAAACAGATTTTTGAACAACTTCAGGCTGTAAATTTAAGCTTTTTTACAAAAACTAAAAGCGGTGAACTGATTAATTCTATTACCACGGAGATTGAAAAACTCAGACAAGCTTTTGGTGGAGTTGCTTTTTTAATCGGTCGCGGTTTGACGGTATTCACTTATTTACTGTCAATGTTTTTGCTGTCGTGGCAGCTTACAATTATTTCTTTCCTGTTATTTGGTCTGTTGGCTGCAGGTTTGTCAAATTTAATTGCTAAAACGCGCGAAAAAAGTTTTCCAGTAACGGTAGCTAACGGTCAGCTAACTTCAACAGCAATTGAATTTATTAATGGAATTCGCACTATTCAAGCATTTGCTACTCAAAATTTCGAGCGCCAACGTTATTATCAAGCAAGTTCAGAACTAATCCGTACTGCCACGGAACTTTCTCGATCGTGGATAGGTATTAAGCCTTTTTCAGAAGGACTAGCTACAACTCTTCTGGTGACACTAATTATTATCTCTTTTACTGGCATTTTGCAAGGTATCACAATAAATGTAGCTTCATTATTGACATTCTTCTTTATCTTGTTCCGCCTCGTACCGATCGTCCAAGATGTTAATGGAACTCGGGCATTTCTTGCTACCATGCAAGGTGCAACAGATAATATTAAGAATCTGTTGCGGGAGGATAATAAAAATTATTTCCAAAACGGTCATATCGAGTTTCCCGGCTTGAAAAGATCGATTGATTTTCGATTGGTAGATTTTGGCTACGATGCTACTAGCCTGGTGTTAAAAAACATTTCACTGAAGATCGAAAAAGGGCAAATGACGGCATTAGTAGGGGCTTCTGGTGCTGGAAAAACAACTCTAGCTGACCTGATCGTGAGATTTTACGATCCCATCAAAGGGGCGGTTTTAATTGATGGAGTCGATCTGCGACATTTAGACATAAATTCGTTGCGGCGTAAGTTGGCTACAGTTAGCCAAGATACGTTTATTTTTAATACCACGATTCGGAACAATATTGCTTACGGAATTAATGATATTGCCGATCGCGAAATTATGGAAGCCGCTAAATCAGCAAATGCGCTGGACTTTATTCAAGAAATGCCACAGGGTTTTGAGACTATTTTGGGCGATCGCGGAGTGCGTTTATCTGGCGGTCAGCGGCAGCGAATTGCGATCGCCCGCGCCTTACTTCGCAATCCTGAAATTCTGATTTTAGATGAGGCAACAAGTGCTTTAGATTCAGTATCGGAACGGTTAATTCAGGATTCGATCGAGCAATTGACTGTCGGTCGGACGGTAATCGCGATCGCGCATCGATTATCAACTATTATGCGGGCGGATAAAGTTATTGTACTCGAACAAGGAGAAATCGTAGAACAGGGTACTTACAATGAATTGCTAGCCCTGCGCGGCAAGCTTTGGAAATATCATCAAATGCAACATGAATCGAGTTAAGTATCTGTAGGGTGCGCACTGCGCACCTTACCGCTAATTTTGCTTTTTTTAACCGATCGAATGACAATCTAACTACCTAACTAACTCTAATGAACATGATAGTTAACTCTTTCGATATTTTTGATACTGTTCTGGTTAGAAATTGGGCAAGACCAACACATTTGTTTTGGGAATTAGGCCTTCAACTCCGCCAAGCTCAGCTTATTGAAGTATTGCCCGAAACTTGGCAAGAAATGAGAGAGGTAGCGGAAAAGACGGCTAGAACAAAAACTGCTACGGGGGAAATTACTCTCTACCAAATTTACGAAGAACTGATGCCTGCTTGCAACTGGTCGGTATCCGATGTTGAAACAGCAATGCAGTATGAAATTGAATTAGAACGCCTCAGCCTCGTAGCAGTACCAGTCAATCAACAGAAAATTCAGGAACTGCACAAACAACACCAATCTATTATATTTATCTCTGATATGTACCTGCCTTCTGAAATTATCAAAGGCTTTCTCAAAGAGCATGAAATCTGGGCAGAGGGCGATCGGATTTATGTATCGGGCGAAGTCGGCGAACACAAAGCATCGGGCAAATTATTTCAATACTATCTCGCGCAGCATCAACTTGTAGCATCGCAACTTTTCCACACCGGAGATAACTTATACTCCGATTTTCAAGTTCCTAAAAAACTCGGAATCGCCGCTCAAGCATTCAAGGAAACTCATTTAAATCGCTACGAATTACCGATCGCGGACGATCGACTTTTACCGTTGCGATTCCGATCGTTGTTAGTCGGTGCCAGCCGCTTAACCAGGTTGCACTGTCCTGAATCAGATCCGCACAAAAAAACCATCTGGAATACAGCTTCTAATGTTATTGCACCCGTTTTCTTCGGGTTTGTACAGTGGGTATTAGTCGAGGCAAAACGCCAGGGTATTCAAAGACTTTATTT
>JBOFTL010000951.1:0-3859 GCA_051652045.1 Microcoleus sp.
ACCAGCATTTATTGGATGGCGATCCGTCTTTGCAGCGTTCCGTGCAGTTGCGAAATGCCACAATTGTACCTTTAGGTTTGTTGCAGGTTTCGCTGCTGAAACGCTTGCGGCAACACGGAACTGCGTCAGTTCCGGGGGTAATTCATTCGCGTTACAGCAAGGGTGAATTGTTGCGGGGAGCTCTGCTAACAATTAATGGCATTGCTGCGGGAATGCGGAATACGGGTTGACAATTGACAGCAAACAAATTGACAATTGACAGCAAACAAATTGACAATTGACAATTGACAGCTTTGCTCAGTTTTGAGTTTGGAGTTTTGAGTTTTGAATGTTGATACCAAATGGGTATAATACCTCTTCTATTGTCATTGCGAGCGTCAGCAAAGCAATCGCTTGCGACTCTGCCAGTGACAGACGATTTATAAAGGGGATGGCTAATCCAGATTTGGTATGAGTCGATCGACTCAACATTCAAAACTCAAAAATCTTCGCCCAGTTATGAGTATCGATCTTGTACTAATAATGATTGAATATCGAGAAAACGAGAATCTGAGTTTTGAAGAATATTATGATTTTCTCAAAAGATCCGATCTCGGCAGTCAATATCCTAAAGAGCGTTTCGAGGAAAGGATAAAAAAGCTTTTGACAGCTCGATCGATTGCCATTACTGCTAGGAGTGATGCCGGAAAATTGGTTGGAATAGCTTTTGGCGTGACGGATTTTTGTTACTTTCTATTTATTACAGATTTAGGTGTCGATCGAGATTATACAAAACAAGGAATCGGCAGTGAATTGTTGGCTCGCATTCGAGAGGCAGTTGGTGGAAAAGATGATATTACAGTTGTTACGGTTGCCCATGAAACCGCAACAGGTTTCTACGAGAAATGTGGATATGCATCCGAGAACTGTCTGTTTTGGAATCCTTGCAAAATCTGGAGCGAATTTCAAGTAATTTAGTTGAATTTCGATCGAATTGACCCTATGAATACTGCTTGACGAAGATTCTCAAGCAAAATATTTAGCCAACCTCCTTCAGGCAGCAGGTCACGATGTAGCAGCAGTCAATACACTGGATTTAATGAATCATCCAGATTCAGTCGTGTTAGATGCTGCCCGACAAACCGATAGTGACAAAAGAGGGATAAGGAATGAGAATTAAATAACTTGCATTTTTTGTAGGTTGGGTTAAGGAACGAACCCTCCGCTACGCTTCGCCCAACACCACCATCGAACGTTGGGTTTCATGCTTCAACCCAACCTACGGAAGTTATTTAATCCACGATCCTAAACAGAGTTTTTCAACCCTGATTTGCTATTAACTTTACAGCCGTTGCTTTTAATTCTGGTTCTAAGGAAATCGGGCAAGCTTCTGGATGAGTTAGGGCATTAACTTCTGCATTATCTGCCCAAAGAGCTCCCCAGTGCATCGGGGCAAAAACCGTACCGGGAGCAATTGCTGTGGTGATTCTGGCTAGAAAATAACACATTCCCCGACGCGATCGCACTTCGATCCGAGTCTCATTTTCAATTCCTAATTGTTTAGCATCGCGGGGATGAATTTCGATAAACGGTTGCGGATGCTTTTTAGTCAATTTCTCAATTCGTCCCGTGCGTGTCATTGTATGCCAATGTTCGTATACCCGCCCTGTAGTTAGCACTAAAGGAAAGTTTTTATCTGGGGGTTCTGCTAATCCCCGCGAATGAAAAGCGCCAAATATTGCCCGTCCGTCAGGAGTATGAAAACGCCCATCTGTATATAAACGTTTTGGTTGCAAATTGTCAATTTTTAATGGTAAATTTTCGTTGGGACAAGGCCATTGAATCGGTCCCGATCGTTGCAATCGCGCGTGAGAAATACCGCTTAAATCGCAGGGGCGATTGGCAGTTAATTGCACGAATTCTGCATAAACAGCAGCCGAATCAGCGAAGTTAAATTCTTTAGTAAAACCCAGACGGCGACCGACTTCGGCAAAGATTTCCCAATCGGCTTTAGCTTCTCCCGGACGTTTGCGAAATTGAGGACAAAATGTCACAACTCGCTCGGAATTAGTCATCGTTCCGGTTTTTTCTCCCCACTGCGCTGTTGGTAATAAAAGGTGAGCATAAGCAGCAGTTTCAGTTGGGTAATAAGCATCTTGATAAACAGTGAAAGGAGACTTCAACAGCGCGGCTTTAGTGCGCTCTAAATCCGGCATAGTTACTGCTGGATTAGTTGCAGCAATCCACAATAAACCGACTTCTTTTCTTTCTAAACCGAGGATTATATTCCAAGCATCTTTACCAGGATGGGGAGAAATACTTCCTGGTTTAAGTTCCCAAAATTGCTCGACTTCAGCACGGTGTTGAGGATTTTTCACCAAGCGATAACCTGGGAGAAGATGAGACAATCCTCCTGCTTCTCGTCCCCCCATTGCGTTTGGCTGTCCGGTAAGGGAAAATGGCCCTGCACCGGGTTTTCCAACCTGACCTGTAACTAAGTGTAAATCAATGAGCGATCGCACTTTCGCCGTACCTTCAGACGATTGATTCATCCCCATCGACCACAAAGATAGCACTCGCTGGGATTCTCCCCAGAATCGCGCCGCTGTTTCCAAGTCCTCAACATCAATGCCACAGCGATCGGCTACAATGTCTGGAGGATAATGTTTAATTACCTCAACATAGGCGGAAAAATTGGTAGTGCGATCGTCGATAAAACTGCGATCCAGATAACCCCAGCGCATTACTAAATGAGCCATACCGTTGAGCAAGTCAATATCAGTACCGGGACGAATAGCAAGGTGTAAATTGGCGATTTCAGCAGTTGGCGTGCGGCGAGGATCGACTACAATTATTTTGACATGGGGATTCTGTTTGCAGCGTTTGTGCAGTCGATTAAACAGAATTGGATGACATTCAGCCATATTGCTGCCGATGATAAAAGCGCAGTCAGTTAGATCCAAATCTTCGTAACAGCAAGGTGGGCCATCGGAACCAAAACTTTGGATATAGCCAGCTACCGCAGATGACATACACAAACGAGAGTTGGCATCAAAATTATTAGTACCAAGACACCCTTTGAGCAATTTTTGTGCGATGTAATAATCTTCCGTTTGGAACTGACCAGAACCATACATACAGATTGCATCTGTTTCTCCTTTAAATTGGTAGGTTTGAATGCGGCGAACGATTTGGTTTAATGCTTCATCCCAACTAACGCGGCGGAATTCTTGATTTAAAGAGTCTCGCATCATGGGGTGAAGTAGTCGGTTTTTTTCTAAAGCTTCGGTGATGGTTGCACCTTTGACACAAACCATGCCTTGATTGGAGGGATGAGTTTTGTCACCGCGTACTTTTGTGGTAGAA
Source organism: Microcoleus sp. (assembly GCA_051652045.1). Taxonomy (GTDB): domain Bacteria; phylum Cyanobacteriota; class Cyanobacteriia; order Cyanobacteriales; family Microcoleaceae; genus Microcoleus. The sequence goes on from JBOFTL010000951.1 coordinate 3,346, forward strand.
TTGTCTTCTGAAATTGAGACTTCTAGACCGCAGCCAACGCCACAATAAGGACAAAGAGTTTTGATAGAGTTTGTCATTGGATTTTAGATTTTAGATTTTAGATTTTGGAATGAGAATTAAATAGCTTGCATTTTTTGTAGGTTGGGTCCAGGAACGAAACCCAACACCACTGCTATAACTGTCAACTGTCAACTGCTATATCTTCTGTCCTTGTTTTTCTGATTTCTACCTTGGTAGAAAAGCTTTTGGGTTCTTTGAGAAAAAAGGCACAAAGACTGGCACAAATCAAAGCGGCAATTCCCATTGCTTGAAATAATGTCTGAGCATTTGTGAAGCTGAAAATGGTCAGATATATCACGCTGCCAAAGTTACCGTAAGCGCCGACATTGCCGGAAATTTGTCCAGTTATTTCTGGTTTAATTAGTGGTAGAATGCTGGAGTTTGCACCGCTACTGGCTTGGGAACAACACGCGGCGATCGCAATTACGGCGATCGCGCCCGGTATCGACCAGTT
>JBOFTL010000952.1:0-9308 GCA_051652045.1 Microcoleus sp.
TTACCGACAATTAGCGAAATTTTAGCCTCCGAAGGCCCAGACAATGACTTCTGTCCCGGCGATACCAGATTAGCGGAGGACAACAACCGCTACAGATCCCACGGGAACCGATCGGCTTCCAGGCTGAAGGCGGAACAGGAATGGTACGGGGCGATCGCAGCTTTGAATCAAATTCTCGACTCGCACCAACGAGGACAAAAAAACAGCCCCCTAACAGCGAAATGCCTCTTACCTATTCCCCATTCCTGCCGGGGATTGGTGTTGTCCGGACCGTCGGCGGTGGTTACCGATCCCAATTTGGCTTCGCGTTTTGCGAGTTGGATTTTTACGGGCGTGCCGGAGGGCGATGCCGCTGCGTGGTCTTTTCGTGCCAGACAGACTTTGGCTTTGCTGCCGGCTGCCGGTGAGGCTGTGGCTGTTCCTGCGTCTGCACCGGCCCTGGCTTTGGCTAGCGGCGATCGTCTGGCGAACGAACAGTTCTGTTTGGTATTAACTGCTGAATTCAGCTTAGTCATGGTTTTGGGCGAAAATGCTGCAGGTATTCCGGCTTTTCTGTTTTCTTTTGACCCGCAGACAGTGGCGAAAGCTTGGGCGGTTTTGCGCAAGCGGGTCAATGAAACAGAGGATCTGGTGGCAAATTCTGAAGGGACGATCGACCTTACTTTCAGTCAATTAAACGACAGTAATTCAGCTAAATTAGACGCGCTGTTCGAGCAGTTTTCTCCTGTAGTTCCGAATTATAAAACCGTTCAGCGATTCAGTCGCTTGCTGTTGGATAATTTGCCTGTATGGAAAGAAGAATCTGCCAGGACGGAGGAGCAATGCAGAGGTCGGCATGACAAGTTATCCGCTAAAGAACTCAACGGCAAATCGGCAATTCCTTACGCTGCTAAAGAAGTGGAATTGTTGCAGGCGATCGCCCACGAAGTCCGCACTCCTTTAGCTACCATTCGCACTCTGACGCGACTGGTATTGAAACGCCCCAATCTCGATCCGGTGGTAGTCAAACGCTTGGAAACGATCGATGCTGAATGTACCGCACAAATCGATCGCTTCGGTTTGATTTTTCGGGCGGTGGAATTGGAGATGTCGCAAGCAAAAAATGCTGCAAATTTAACAGCGATGTCCCTCGGTGAAGTGCTGCAGAATAGCATTCCCCGCTGGCAAAATGCAGCCCGCCAGCGCAATCACACCTTGGAAGTAATTGTGCCGAAAAAGTTGCCTGCAGTTGTCAGCGATCCGACGATGCTGGATCAAGTGTTAACTGGCTTGATTGAGAATTTTACTCGAACTTTGATGTCGGGAAGTCACATTCAAGTAGAGGTAACTTTAGCGGGCGATCGGGTAAAATTGCAGTTAGAATCGCAACATCCATCGGATGCTGAAGGTGATGCGACTTTTGTGAATGCCAATGGTCCTTTGCAGTCGATCGGGCCTTTGTTGATGGTGCAGCCGGAAACGGGAAGTTTGAGTTTAAATTTGAGCGTGACTAAGAATTTATTTCGGGCTGCTGGGGGCAGATTGGTGATTCGCCAGCGCCCTCAAAAAGGTGAGGTGATGACGGTGTTTTTGCCGCTGCAATAGTTATACCAAATCCGGGTTACTTACCCCTTTATTGTCATTGCGTTTCATGTCGCGAAGCGAAACAATAGTGTTGCATAAGTCCGAAGGACACCCTGGGCCAACGCAGAGACTCTGGCTCTAAACGAAAGATTTATCATGGGGATGGCTAACGCAGATTTGGTATTATATCGTGTCCGATCGATTGACCGCGATTCCTACAGTAGGTTGGGTTGAACTAGCGTGAAAACTTAACACTATGGATGTTGGGTTTCACTTCGTTCAACCCAACCTACGTATACTAAGAGAATAACAGGAGTTTTAAACCAGGATTTAGTATTATATTCTTTGTTGCTTCTGTATCCACTGCTTCCAGCCAACCTCTGATGCTTCTTTTACAACTAAGCTCAAATTGCACTGGTATAAAGCAGAACACGAGAGAAAATTTATTTCTAAAACGTAAGCCAAATTATTAGAACAACAGAGATCTAGCACCCAAATTCGATCGGGCTGCCATTGTTGTTTCGCCACTGCTTCAGCTACTTGTCGCACGACATCAGGCATTCCAGATTGATAGTAAGGTTTCTCAAACTGTCGGTATTGAGAAGCACATAAGATTTGCCCTTTAGCAATAATCGATCGCCATTCTGCTGCAATCGACTTTTCCGGTGCCACCACCACCAACATATTCGGATCTTCGAGGTAATGGCGTTTCATAAAACTCTCTAAGTCCGCTATTTCCCTATGAGAATACAAGCCGCCTGCAAAAGGTTTAAGCGGACTGTTGGGGCGGAGGAACAAACGTTTGCTTTCCTCAAGATTGAAAAGTAATTTAGGATTTTCAGCAATGGAAGCCGACAACTCTGATAGTGGCAAAATATAACCTTCTGCATTCAACAGCCAAGGTTTAAGATGGGGATAGTAGGCCGTACAATGATAATTTTCAATTGTGCCGATAATTTCTGGTTTCCAAGACTCATTGCAACTGAGAATTCGTTCTGCAATATAGAGCGATCCGTAGAAGATAGCGCACTCTGTTTGGGGAAAAAATTGTTGATAGTCTGTTAAGCCTCTGGTATAATCAATAATCTTAACATTGTGTCCTTGCTGGCGAATCTCAGTTACAAGCGTAGTCAGAGAGCCGCCAAAAACACCTTCTTCTAAAATCCAGTTAACCATCTAGCTACCCTCGCTCAAGTCTTATAGCATATATATCTAATATAACCTCTTCTTCGTTTTAGATGAATGGTTGCAATGGCAAACCTGGTACGCACCTCAGTTAAGGAGAAAGTTGTATGGTAAAGTATCCAAAAATGAGAGAGGAGTTGTTAGAAACTCTTCGCAGCTTGGCAGATAGAGAATATCAACATAAAGTTTGGCTAGAGGGCAATTCTTTTATGATACCAAATATCGCACTCCAAATTTGTTCTACTGGGTGCTTATCATTGCCCGTCGCACTTTCTCAACTTGTTTCAACCTCGCATCATCAAAAATGAAGATGAGAACGAGATATTTTTAGAAATTGTTGAAAGTTTGCTGTATCGGGAAAATCTAACTCTAGAAGAAGATACTCTTTTAGAACTTTTAGTCAAATCGATCGATCGCCGTTTTGATAAAATTTGGAAAAGCACGATCGCATTTTTGTCGTCGGATTTAAAGCAGGCGCGATCGCACTTTTATCGTCGGATTTAAGGCAGGCGCGATCGCATTTTTGTCGTGGGGTTGGGCGAAGCATTCGGGTACAATATTTTGCGCTTATTTTGGGACTTTTCGCCCGAATGCTTCGCCCCTACGGGGGGTTTTGGGGGTTTTTAACCCTGCGGGCTAATTTGAAACTGGGGGTTTTGGTTCTTGTTGAACTTTGGCAGCTTCCGGCTGTTTTCTCAATCGAGTAATGCCGTAAATCGCAGCCGCAATTAACAGCAAATAAGGACTGTAAGCTAACAGCCAAAGACCCAAACCAAACAAACCTAAAGTTAATTCTCCTACAGAATGAGTCGCTTGTCCCCAAGTTTCCTGCACTCGCAAACCTAAAGAAGGTTCGGGTTCTTGTTGGGCCGATACTGCTGCTTCTAGTGTTAAATTAATGGTGGAATAGGCTACTTGACTTCGCAAGCTTTTTAACTGAGCTTCGATACGTTCGATCGACTCTCTAATTTTACTCAATTCTTGAGAAGCTTTGAGCACGTCGCCTACAGATCCCGATCGCTCCATTATTTTTAACACCATTTCTTCCGATTTGCGGAGGTTTTTTAACCGGGCTTCACTGTCAACTAATTGGCTGGTAACATCCTCAGCAGTCAGCCCGCGATTTTGTACCGTACCGAGTTTTGCCAAAGCATCTAATGTGGCATCTAATTTTTCTTGCGGTACGCGAATTTCCATCGTTGCTGTTTGACGGACGCTGGAATCTGGCGGCTTTTGGTTTTGGAAAGCTAAGATGTCACCTTGCCGTTTTTCTACAATATCGGTGACAGATTTAGTGGTGGCATCAATTGATTTGACAACTAAATTCAGTTCTGCTTTTTTAATTAGTTGGGGGCGAGATGCTTGAGGTTCGGCTGCTGCGGTTTTTGATGCTACCGCCGCGTCTGAATTTGCCCCTCCAGCAGGTGCAGCAGCTTCTCCAACAGCCACTGGTGCGGATTGTGGAGCCGATCCCGCAGGAGCACTCCCTCCGGTGGGTGCACTCGCGCAACTCGGCAAAGCGACAGCCGAAGATAACGTTAAGAATAGCGCGATCGCAAAACGGCCGCTGCTTTTGTTAGCCGGATTTGTGTTTGGTTTTACTTGCACCTGAGCATCGGTTGTGATGTAAGCTGTCATTGGCGTTGTTCCTATAAAAAATTTTTGAGTATTGAATTTTGTGCTGTTTTTACTTTAATCTGGGGTAGATAGCGCCATCATAGCTGATTCAAAAATTGAAACGGTAGAGGTTGAAGATTTGTAAACAGTTGTTCGGGAGTTTTGAGTTTTGAGTTTTGAGTTTTGAGCGGTGCACTGAGCCTGTCGAAGTGTTTTGAGTTTTGAGTTTTGAGTTGAAAAGAAGTTTTAGGAGTTTTGAGTTTTGAGTTGAAAAGAAGTGCGTGAGTTTTGAATTGAAAGTTGACAGTTAAAAATGCCCAATGCCCAATGCCCAATGCCCAATGCCCAATGCCCAATGCCCAATTCTTCAATCTAAAATCTAAAATCGAATGTCTGACGATCGAAACATCACTTCTACACTTTCAGATTCAAATGTGGCGGCAGTTTTAAGAGAACAAGCTTGTCGCAAAATTCGCAGCGAATTGCGTGCGGGACAGCAACGCATGGCCGATTGGGAAGGCGGCCCGCTGGCTGTTTCGGCAGTCCCTGGGGCAGGGAAATCTACCGGAATGGCGGCGGCTTCTGCAATCGCGATCGCCCGCTATCAATTGCACAGCCGCCGTCAGTTAATTGTGGTAACATTTACTCGATCGGCCGCTGCTAATATTAAAAGTAAAATTCGGGAAAGATTGCAAGAATTGTCTTTGCCTCAAGGTGGTTTTGCCGTACACACTTTGCACGGTTTGGCTTTGAATATTGCGATACGCTATCCCGATTTGTCTGGTTTGAATTTAGAAAATTCGACTTTAGTTACGCCGACGCAAAATCATCGTTTAATTCGCACTTGTGTAGAATTGTGGATTGCAGAAAATCCCCGACGCTATCAAATTTTGTTGGAAGGACAGCAATTTGATGGGGAAGAAACGGAGAGGCTGCGGAGACAGTCTGTGTTGCGGACGGAAATTTTACCGCAGTTGGCTAATATTGTAATTCATGAGGCAAAATCTTCGGGTTTGCTGCCGGAACAACTGTTAGAAACGAGTGCTGTTGCTGCGGGGGACGGTTATGGAATTTTGGCGGTAGCGGGGGGTTTGTATCAGAAGTATCAATCTTTGTTGAAAAGTCGGGAATTAATCGATTACGATGAAATGATTTTAGCAGCTTTGCGGGTATTGGAAAATCCGGGGGCGCGATCGAAAGAACAAAGTCAAGTTTTTGCGGTTTTTGAGGATGAAGCTCAAGATTCTACTCCTTTGCAAACGCAGCTTTTAGAAACGCTGGCGATCGACCCCAACAACCCTCATTTACCTCCTAATTTTATCAGAGTTGGCGATCCGAATCAAGCAATTAATTCTACTTTTACGCCCGCCGATCCGATTTATTTTAACCAGTTTTGCGATCGCTGTGAAGTAGAAAATAAATTAGCAACAATGGACGGGGCGGGAAGGAGTTCGCAGATAATTATTGATGCAGCTAACTTTATTTTGCAATGGGCAAATCGCGAGGAAGTGGCAGGAACGGAACAACCTTTTCGCGACCAAACTATTAAAGCAGTCAGCAGCAGCGATCCGCAAGCAAATGCCAACCCAGCCCCGATCGGACTCGGTTTAGAATTGTATTTTCCCCGCGATATCTACCAAACTGTTGAGTCGATCGGGCTGCGCGTTGTAGACTTATTTGAAACTGCCAAATCCCGGCACTTGCAAGATTTAGAAAATAACGGCAATCCCGACAATTCGGAAACTGAAAAATCTCCCAATCCGTACCTAAAATCGATGGCGGTGTTGGTGCGGGAAAACAAACAGGGAAAATTTATTGCAGAAGTTTTGAACAATCCCGAAAAGCACGGTTTGAAGTTTAATCTTAAAGCATTGGGCATCGACGTGTATGATGTAGGAGAGCGCGATCGACATTCTCAAGTACCTTGGGAAATTTTGACGCTGCTGCAATTTCTAGATCGACCGCATTCACCGGATTACCTCAAAGCAGCGCTAAAAATATTGAGCGATCGACAGCTAATTCCCAAACAAGATTATAATGCTTTAGCTGCTACTCCCGAACAATTTTTGTATCCAGGTCCGCTCGATCCGAAACAATCAGATCCGGTACGCAAATGTCGTTATTTTTGCACCAGCTTATTGCAAGCCCGTTTGGAATTACCGCCCTATCAAATCATCTCATTTCTAGCATTAGCCTTGCAATACGACCAAACAGAATTAGCGACGGCTGACAAATTAGCAGAAAGAGTCGCGATCGAAACCGCCGGCAATACTGCGATGAGTGGTATTTTAAATGTATTGAGCGAAATTGTCAGTTCCGAAAAATTTGAACCTGTAGAAGCGGGAGAAAATTTAGAACAGCGTTACACCGCCAAAGGTAAACTGACAATTATTACGATGCACAAAGCGAAAGGATTGGATTGGGATTGCGTGTTTATTCCGTTTTTGCACGAACAAACAATTCCTGGCAGTTTGCGAGTTTTACCGCAGGCTAAATTTTTAGGAGATTTTACCTTAGCTGAAGTTGCGCGAGCTCAAATTCGAGCTAGTTTGCACGGTAAAAGTTCTTTGCCAAATCTGGGGGAAGCCTGGGAACAAGCGGGGTTTTTGAAAACAGCGGAAGAGTTTCGCTTGCTTTACGTGGCGATGACGCGGGCGAAATGTTTGCTGTGGATGTCGGCGGAGAAGAAAGGGCCTTTTACTTGGAACAAACCGGAGAATTTGCAGGAATTAAAACCTTGTCCGGTAATGCCTGTTTTGAAACAACAATTTCCTGAAAATACAATAAATCTATTTTAAGCGACTGAAAAGGATTGCCATTCTATTGATTTCTAAGGTATCATATAAAAGTTAAAAAAAATAGCATAGCGATCGGGAGTCAAAGTATGCAAGCAATTCTTTTAAGCCGCGAAGAAGTTGCCAAACGTGCAAAGCAAATTTACGAAAGCAAAATTCGCCAAGAAGTGGAGCTTGAAGAAAATATCGGTAAGATGGTCATTATTGACATTGAAACAGGTAACTATAAAGTCGATCGAAATGGCTTGCGGGCTGCCGACTACTTGAGCGAGAAATACCCAAATGCCCGACTTTTTGGGATAAAAATCGGGTATAACGTTGCTGCATCCTTTGGTGGTGGTGTTATGGAGCGTATTGTCAAGTGATTTCAGGTATTGTAGTTGACGGACACGCAATTATTGCCATACCATTTCGGATTCCAAATCGTGCCGATTTCCCGATTGAGTTTGTGGTAGACACGGGATTTACCGATGAGCTTTGCCTGCCGCCAGAGGCAGTTGCGCTGTTAAATTTACCTTTTAAATACGATCTGTCTGCAAATTTAGCAGATAACAGTCAAGTTATGCTGCCTGTTCATAAAGCGATTATACTTTGGAACGGTGAGGAGCGAGAAACTCGTGTATTTGCCACAGGACGACGACCCTTAATTGGTACTGCTTTGCTGGATGAATGCGAGCTTGCGATCCAGTTTACAGAGGGTGGGTTGGTAACGATAGATCGATTGTAGTTTTCAGCAGAGGTACAAAAGTTTTACGAATTTTACAAAGGATCGTTTTTTGCTTCCTCATAAAATTCTCTATCCTCTTGACTCAATTCTAAACGATTAAAACCAGGCCATTTAAATCCTTGCATTGTGGCTTCTGACCAAACCCTTTCTAGCAAACCTGGATTGAATGTGTAAGATGAAAACGGAATTCCGTCGTGTATGTAAGAGCGAGCAACCCAAAGTAGATAAATTTTCTCAAGTCCCTCTTGACTTAGTTCAAAAGACCATTCATCCCTCCAAGCTAAAACTCCTTTGACTACCTCGTAGGAAGGCTTAAGATCTGGTTGATAAACAAGAGCTTCGATAATTTCCAAATCTCTGCCAGATAAATAACTCATTGTAACTCCCAAGGTCTTCCTTAATCTGAAATTACGAACTAGAATAGATATTATCATGCTTGGTAGTTGTTTTTTATTGAATTCTGGCTTAGATGGAGCTGAATTTGTATAGTCGATAACATGAAGATTCTTAAACAAACCGAATCGCAATTAATCTGCCGCAGCCATTCTCCTTTAGTAGCATGGATGAGTTGGATTTTTGGATTTTTTGTGACTCCGATCGCACTTACTTTACTAATTGTCAGATTGGGTGCTGTCGGACTTCCTACTACTTTATCCTGCCAGAGATCGCCCGATCTATCCGTCACTTGCCAACTGAAAAGACATCAATTACCTCTATCTTGGACGACGGTAAATATCCCCGCCAATGAATTACAAAAAGCTAGGCTCGATCGAGATTCCGGTAACGGACAAGGTACTTACCACCATCAAGCAGTATTAGTTACCCGCAGTGGCGAAATATCCATACCAAACTTTTACAGTTTTGGGGAACAATACCAACAAAAAATAGTCGATCGCATCAATAACTTTCTTACAAATCCCAACCAAAAATCTGTTAGCGTTAGATACATTGAAGGCGGACTGCAACCTTTTCTATGGTTTGGCTTCGATCTAGCTTGGTTAGCTGCAGGAATAGCAGGTCTGCGAAGCCTCCACGTCACAGCCAAGTTCGATCGAACTCTCAATTCATTTACTATCCGACAAAAAAATGCTTTTAGCAACAAACTTTTCCAGCATTCCCTCTCCGAAATTACTAATATTATATTGACGGAAGGCAAGCCAGATAGTGATGGTTATAAACTCTACAATATTTTTATTGTAATGGCATCGGGCGATCGGCTGATTCTATCTCGCGGCTGGAACATTTCCAAAAAGCAAAGAGAAATCCTCCAAAACCTCCGCGAATATCTCATGATAGTCGATCGTGCGAGCGTCCCCGCTCGCGATCGGTGATATAGTGCGATCGTCAGAGTTTGCAAACAAAACGTGCATCTGTGTCGTACAAATATACTCGTAGGGGCGAAGCATTCCGGCGGTAAGTTT
>JBOFTL010000953.1:0-5319 GCA_051652045.1 Microcoleus sp.
CGCGAGAAAATGCCACGTTAACCCGTTCCGGTTCCTTGGCAAATCCGATATCTCCTCGATTATTATTGCACACCGTGCTGACAATAATTACAGGTCTTTCCATGCCTTGAAAGATGTCTACTGTACCCGTGCGGATGCTTAAGGAGGGGAATTTGTCTGCATCTATTCTATCTTGAATTGCGTTCAATTGCGCGCCATAAAAGGTGATAATTCCAATTTCTTTGGGCGGTTCGCCAGCAGCAACTTTCGGCTGCCAAGCTATTTCCATTTGTTCGCACAAACGCTCGATCGCGTCAATTTCTTTGATATTTAACCGCGAAGTTCCTTGTTTTTCTTCGGCAAATCCAGGGGCGATCGGCGTTTTTATCCACAGAATGTGATGATTTTCTTGCACGATATTACCGCTGAGATTGTGAGCGCGTTTAACATCTGGTTCGAGAATGCCGCAGGTAAGTTTATCTTCGTAAAATTGATTGATTGCCCCCATAATTTGAGGGTGCATTCGGTACTGAGTTTTTAGCATGATTCTGATGCGATCGTCAGCTTTTTCAAATAATACTTTAAACAGCGATTCTTTAATAAAACTCAGTTCGTCTCCGGTACAGCCGATGCCTTCAGCAATATCGTCGATCGTACCGCGATCGAACATTGGCGGTAACTGCCTGCTGTCGCCCACTAATACTAATTTTTTCGCCTTCAAAGCAGGAATTAACAATTCTGGCGGAGTGCATTTACTAACTTCGTCAATAATCACTGCATCAAAACTGGGAAAGTTTTTAGCAAACTCAAAACTGGCGGCTTGCACGCAGGTGATGCCGATAACATTGGCATTGTCCAGATAAATTTGTTTGAGATCGCTTTGGTCTTTTTCGGAGGGATTGCGGAGTTTTTGAATCCAATCTGTCACTAAGCTGCGCGATCGATTTAATGCTATTTTATTGCATTCCAATTCTTCATGCCACTTCTCGAATTGCTGATGAATTTTACGCAACCAATTTATATCAAACAATCCCGTAACTGGAACTTGTTGTTGGTATTTTTCCGGGAGATTTTGCCATGCTGACTCCCACCAAACCCGACTGGCAAGTAATTCTGCTGTCGGCTGTTGCTGTTGCAATAACTCGCCAATCGCGATCGACTCTTGCTGCAATTCTTGCAATTCCTGCTGCGACGTTTGGGCCACAGCTTCCAGAGGTGATAAAAGTTCGCTGAGGCTGTTTTTAATAGTTGCTAAAATACCAAAAGGATCTAAAGTAGCAATAGAATTTTTAAGCTGCGACGCACTGGCTTGCCAAGTATTAATTTGCCGGACGAACTGCTGCGGCTGTTCCCAAATCAGCGACTTTGTGGTAATATAATTTTCTGCTAATATTCGCAAATTTTCCGGTACGTTTGGCAGTTGCATAACCGCTTGCAGTAACTGGGTAACTCCGTCAATCTTTAACTCAATTTGTTGTTGTACTGTTGCTATCTGCTGCTGCATGGCAGCTTCTTGCTCTCGATCGAAACTGAATTCAAGTCTATCTAATAATTGTTGCTGTTTTTGCAGTTGTTGTTCGGTTTCAAATTTGAGCGGTTTCACGCATTCCCTGGCATTGCCTAAAATAACGTGCAGCAATTCTTTTGCCACTCGATCGACTGTCATTTGCCAAGTATTTTCATCCAACAATTCCTGGGAAAATAGTTGAATTTTGTCGAAAAATATCCGAGTTTTTTCAATTATCAATTTACGCCGATCGCCCCTAATTTGAGGATAGCTAGCAAAGTCAGTTGCCAATTGCTGCCACTGGGCGCGATCGTCCGCTGACAGCACGATCGGAGTTTGATTTAAATTCAGGTGCAAAAACTCGCTAAACCGAAACTGTTGCCCCTGAATGTCATTAAAACCGCTCTTCTCTTCATGGAATAATGCTGTTTGCAATCTTGCCAAATCGGGCAAATTCACCCGGCATTTTGCAGGAACGATCGGCATTTTGAGCGATCGGATAATTTTCAACAATCCTGCGGGCAATTCTAACATATTATCGGTCAGCAATTCGCCACTCGACCAACAAGATTTGATCGCTCGATCCAATCGAATGTCTGCCGTCTCGATCCATTCGGCAACTGCGACAACAACAGCAGCAATTTCCGCTTTTCTCTGTGTCAAATTCTGAATCTTTTGTTCGAGACTTTGACGGTAAACTTGATTTTCTCGATCGCCCATTCGCAGTTGATTTAAAGCATCAGAATGCTTGCGGGAACTTTGCCTTAATTCCGCAATTTCTGACATAGCTTTAGCAGCATCATCAGCAGCCTCAAATGCTATCTGAAATTCTGCAAGTTGATGTGCTACAGTTTCTCGCAACCACACCGCAATTCCAAAGGAACCGCAAGCAGGGCGATCGAACCCTATTTGAGTCGCATTGCTAGTTGCAGCGCGGACATTTGCGATAAAATTTTCTACTAAAATGTTGCCTTCCGAATGCGGCTTGAGTCGGGGCATAAACTCGGCAACTTCGGGAGATTCCCAGTTGACCTTTGCGGCAGTTAGCAAATTATCCAAGCCGGAAACTAAAGGTGCAATTTCACTGGTTCGTGCTATAATTTCTTGATAAGTAGTTTCTAACTCACCGATTTTTGTTGCAAGTTCTGACTGGCGATCGAGCAGGTGCTTTTGTTGCTGAAAAAATTCCTTTTCTGCCGCCAAGTAAGCTGTAAATCGTTCCGATTCTGCCAGTAATTCCTGCAAATATTGCACGTTATTTTGCCGCTGCACCAGTTTTTGTTCGCAGTCGATCGCGGTATTTTGCAACCAAGTGCCGATCGCATTTTCTTCTAAAAACGCCTGTCCTTCTTCCTGTACTCGATGAGCTTTTCCTTTTCGCAAAGCCCGAATTGCTGGATTGTGAACCAACCTACTCAAAGCATTATCTACAGCTAAATTAGCTTGAGAAGCAATCAAAGTTTTACCGCCCAAACTGGCAATTTGATAGCAAATTTCGGCAATTACCGTAGTTTTACCAGTTCCCGGCGGCCCTTGAATTAAAACTAAATCCCTAGCAGCAAGTACCATTTCTACGGCAGCAACTTGTTCGGGATTGGCATTAGGATTTAATAAATTTTCCCGTGACAACTTGAGAATCTTTTTCGGCAATCTCGCCTGAGAAGCATCGAACAAAAATTCACTTAAATGAGGATTTTGCGCGCGTCCATCTGCCAGCATTTTTAAAGCTTTTTTCTTGCGATCGATCTGACTGAGATCGCCAGCAGCCTCAAAATACAAAAATCCTTGTTTCGGCAAACGATATCGATCGCCCGCCACGCGATCGGCTAAATCTGGATCTAATTTTACCCGCAATCTGCTGCGTTCAAAATCAACTTCCGCGATGCTACCCAATCTCTCTCCATCTCGCTTGCTATTTCTGCTACCGGGAGGAGAATCAAACAGGGTAATTTCTTCATTTCGCGCCTGTTTCAGTCTTTCCCGAAAGTCATTTGGCGGTAACGAATTTTCCTCATAACCGTCAAGAGTTGCGGAATTAATATCAATTTCTAAAGTAATGTTTTTGAGACTCGAACCGGAATTATGACCGCGAAAAGCAACGCAAAATTGACGGGCGGCAGCAATGCGTTCTTCAACCTTTAAAAAGGCATTCCAAACTTTGAGTTGTTCGTTAGTAGGAATGTGCCGATCGTCCCAAAATGGCAACTTTTGAATCCGGGCGATCGACTTCATCGGAATCGGCGTTCTATTATTAACTAAAAGTCGCAATTTAACTGGCAAAACATACCCATCTTTGCGGCCTCTCGGCATCGGTACCAAGCCCGCATCGAGCAATTTTAAGCCGCCGATGCCATCTTCAAAACGTACAGTTGCTAGCAAGCGTAAAGTGCGATCGGCTTTGTGCAACAATTCGGGCAATGCAAAATCATCTCGATCGGTAGCAACGATTAATTCCCAGATTTCTTCTTCGGAAAACCTCTCATTGATCTTTTGGCGGCGGAGGTAAAAAAGAGCGTGCGATGTTCCGCAAATTTCTGACATCAGAATTTCGGCACGTTCCCTACATTCCCAATCAGAATATGTTGTTGCGGCCTCTGTTCCTTCAAGATCGCGAACCAATTTATTAATCGTGCGATCGCCACTAAATTTATATCCCCAATTTTCTGCGATCGAAAAAGACATAGAGCGATTTTAGATTTTAGATTTTGGATTTTAGATTGAAAGATTTGAGATTGAGAAATTTTAGAGTGAAGATTATTGATAAATTGAGAGATTGGAAGAGTGAAGATTGAGAGATTAGGAGATTTTAGATTTCAGATTAGCATAGATCGGTTTTCGGTTTTCGATTTTCGGTTTTCGGTTTTCGATTTTCGATTTGAGATTAGCATAGATCGATTTTCGATTTGAGATCGACCCAGACCAAATAAATGTCAGGATAATATTATGTGCGATCGCCCGACAGTTCGTAGTGCGGACTTAAGTCCGTAAAATAATGAAGTACACTTGCTTATCGAACAACCCCCCAAGGACACGGCATTGCCGTGTCCCTACCCGCGATTGCTGAAGAACCCCCGTTTCAGTTGCAAGATCTGAAACTTCTATCTAGTTTTTAGCAGATCCGGAGTTCCTGCTTTCTATCTGTAGCAATTAGAAGGGCGAACGAGGGGACTCGAACCCCCGAGTGGTGGAACCACAATCCACTGCCTTAACCACTTGGCTACGCTCGCCGCGTTTTTTCACTCTAACATTTTATGTTAGCACAAGTTTCGGGAAAAAGCAACTATTTTTTGCATCTTTGCCAACCCAGGACGATCGCCCGCGCCAAAACTGCCTCAACTCTAGGACTCGTGAGACAGGCGAGGGGGAGAGAAGAGGGCCCGAGAGGGAGAAATTAGTGTTCGATCGACGCAATTTCTTCGATCCATAACGGGCGCGACGCATTCGTAGAAGCCTTTGAAGCTCGATCGAGCCATCGAGCCATCAAGTTTCAAAGGTTACACATTAAAATAATATCATCAAAATAATATCATCCCGCCACAATCCCCCATCCTCAAGATCCGAACTCTCAATCTCCAAATCTCAAATCTAACCAATCTCCCAATCTTCAATCTCCAAATCTCAAATTCAACCAATCTCCCAATCTCCCAATCTCTCAATCAAAAAATCTAAAATCAAAAATCTAAAACCTAAAATCAATTATGTGTTGTCTCAACCCCGATTGTCAATATTCTCATAATTCCACGAACGATCGATTTTGCTTGAAATGCGGATCTCACCTGCTACTCAAACAGCGGTATCGCCCGATCGAACTAATAGGTGAAGGTGGCTTTGGC
>JBOFTL010000954.1:0-5821 GCA_051652045.1 Microcoleus sp.
CCCGATTATTTGGTAGAAAGCGTTTATCCGGGCGGTGACGTGTTGCGAGAAAATCCGATGGAGCGCGATCGGGCTGTTATTCAAAGTTTAAATAAATCTCAACGCGATGCTTTAGTACAAGCTTTAGTTGATGTTTTTACTGGAAATACTGGAAACGCGCCAACACCGACGCGAGAGCAACCTGAAGGGCGATCGAACTCACCGTCAATACCGCAGCCGCAGCCAGGAGATGCTAAATTGTTAATGCCTTGAACAGTTGAGAGTTGATAGTCGATCGATTGATAGTTGTAGTGCGAGCGTCGGGAGCTCGCGATCGGTTGATAGCCGATCGATTGAGAGTTGATATAGCCTTTCTCAAAAAGGTGAGGTATGCCAGATTCTATGTACATCAAGGTTTTCGACCTTTAATCTATACCTCATCTATCCCAGAACCGCTATAGCTATCTACAAGTTAATGAGCGCAAATCAAAAAATCTCAATTTCTCAATCTAAAATCTCCTATTGTTCTAACAATCGACAATTAACGATCGCAAATCCAAACAATCTCAAATCCTCAATCAAAAAATCTAAAATCTAAAATCTAAAATCTAAAATCGAGCTGTGGAGCGAGTAATTAAAAGTGGTACTGGTTGGCGTTTGGGTTGGAATCCCGAAGCTGAGGAATTTCGGGGCTTGGTGGCGGGCGACGGCTGGGCTTGCGAACTTACTGAGGCTGAGTTGAACGATTTTTGCCGCCTGTTGGTACAGTTAGCTGGCACCATGAGTCACATGGCAAGCGAGTTGATGGACGAGGAAAAAATCGCCGTTGAAGCAGAAAGCGATTTGCTGTGGTTGCAGGTAGAAGGCTATCCCGAAGCCTACAGCGTACAGTTGATTTTGAACACCGGCAGGAGGTGCGAAGGTTTTTGGCCTGCGGCTGCGGTACCCGATTTGCTACAGGCGGCAAAAGTTTTAAAGGTTTTTTGACTCTTCCAATCTAAAATCGAAAATCGATGGCTTCATCCTCCAGCTAAACCCTCCAATCTAAAATCTAAAATCTACAATCTAAAATCGCTTGACTTTTTCGCGGTTTTAGTGATATAGTAATAAGGTTGTCGGGGCGTAGCGCAGCTTGGTAGCGCACCACTTTGGGGTAGTGGGGGTCGTGGGTTCAAATCCCGCCGCTCCGATTTATTAAATTCATTAATCAGAAATCAGGATTCGATCGAATCCTGGTTTCTGTGTTTTTTGCTCCTTCCGAAGTGACAAAAGAGGGATCAAATATCTAAACCTACTACATTGAATTCGCGGGGATGTTCGACAACAAATTGGTAGTATAACTCTTGTTTGGCTTGCGGGGGCAGAGAGATTTCCCATTCCAGCATTCCCATTTCACTGGGTACAATCTTAGGATTGCTGAGAGTCAAACGCACTTTGATTTGCTCGTTGCGACTGACTGGAAGTTGTTCTTTGATTGTCAGGTTTGCTGATACTTGCTGCAAGTTAGTCACCATCAAACGGTAAGCATAACTGATGCGGCGCTGGTTGCCGATCAGTTTTTTATCTACCTGTCTTTCTACTAATTCCCGTTCGATTTTTAATCCTTCATCTATTCCTAAATTCAACTTAAATTCTTGCCCTGGCGAGATATTTTCTAGCGGCACAGTACCGACAAAAGTATTATCGCGAAAGATATTTGCGATTCCTGGGAGTAGAGTTGCGCCTGTCATGGGATTGGTAACGATTGCTTGCAAATAGGCGAAACTGACTAAACGCGGGATGGCAATGTATTCGGGTTTAGATGGATAATTGTCGCTGAAAATAGTGACTTTGTGCGGGTTGCCGTCGCTGGGAATATTGGTATTTCCGCCTACTTGAAATGAGACGGTGCCACCTTCTCTGGATACTCTGGAGATGGCTGTTTCAGCTTCTATAGGTGGGGCTGCTGCAGGAGTACCGCCCAAAGCCATCTCGGCGAATACCTCGTTTTCATCGAATTCATCGTCATAGTCTGAATTCTCTGCTTCCGCACTTCGCATTGCCATTCGCCGCGCCTTGTAAACTCCTGCGGCAGGAGTCGGTTTTGGGGCAAAAATATCGATATACCAGGGTTGTAATTTGGGCGGTATCATTCCCAATCCGGGTTTTGCTGTAGATAAATTTAGCGCTACTCCCGTCCAATCTTCACCCGTGTTTTGGTTAACTTCGGCTAAATAATTGAGATCGATTTGGTTGTTGGAAGTATTGACTCGCAAGTCGTAAAGGGGAGTCCAGCGAGCTTGCATTACTACATAGGAAACTTCGAGATCGAAAGTGCCGCTGCCACTAGCTTCTACGGCAACAATAATGTTAAACGTTTGCTGGTAATGGGGTGTTTGTACTTGCTGCAATTGCTGGCGCAAAGCTTTGATTTGCTTGTCTAATTCATTGCGCTGTTTTTCGTGCAGCCCGATCGCACTTATATATTTCTTGTAATTGCTGCCTAAAAAAGTGAGCAATTCTCCGGTTTCATTCAATCCTATTTGCTGTTTTGCGATGTTGCTGGCAAAGGAAGCGACGCTTTTTTCGCTCAAGTTTTCGACAAATTTAAGTTGAATTCTGCGCGATGCTAGTTGCTCTTCTACGGTGCGTTTTTGGGTTTCTAATTCTTGGATTTGTTGGGTTAATTCGGCGGTGCGATCGTCCGCAGGTTCAGTGCTGTAAATTCTCTCGCTGCGCACGCCCAAAATCCGCACAGCAACCGTACCGGCACCTGTTGCTCTAATTGAATCGAGGTCGATCGTGGCGGGGAGAGATGCGATTGCTAATTCTCGCTCGTTTCCTGTCAGCGATACCGTACCGCGCCGAGTTATTCGCGCTCGATCGGTGTAAACTGTAACTTCTGAAATGCGCGATTCTACTGTTTGGATATTATTGCGATCGAGTAAATCGGAATCAGTCATTTTTACTAATGCCTTTACGAAACTCTTTTAGTGCCGTCAATGGTGATGCAAATAAAATGCAGCGCTTCAACAAAGACAAGTCTAACTCTGGCAGCACTTCGCTGCTAGCTATCCGCTCATAACCCTGCTCTCGCAAGTGGTAAAGTTGCAGCGTCCCATCTTCCCAAAACCAAACTTCAGGCACACCCCTCAGCCGATACTTCTGAAGTTTAATCGGACTGCCACTAGTAATAACCACTTCAATACAAAGATCGGGAACATCTTTATCTGTATCGAAAGAATACGACAAATCTGACTGATATTCTACTTTTCCTTCAACAATCTGGCTGTAACTGCCACTGGGAAAAAACTCAATATCTTTAACCTCAAAGTAGATTAAGAGCAATCCTGCAATTATAGATTCAACCGCTTCGTGAGGTTTACTAACTGCCACAATTTCTAAAACTCCTTCACAGTAAAACAAGCGGACATTAGGCACGGATTCAAAACTAGCTTGAATTGCTTTGAATTGATACCAAGTTAAGCCGTGCAAAATTAGATGCTGTTCGGCTGCGGGAGAAATTGCGGGATTGTCTGCTGTTTGAACCATGACTCTGCTGTCGATCGCCAACTACCAACAATAATTCAATTTTAGCTCAGCGGCTCGATTCCTGCCAAATCCAATATTTGAGGAATTAAATCTTCGCGCTTGACTGCCATCATGTGAACCCCCTGACAGATTTGTCGCGCTATCTTGACTTGTTCGGCTGCAATTTTGATGCCTTCCTGCAAGGGTGCTGGAGATTTTGCCAAACGGTCGATCGTCTCTTGGGGGATGTGAACTCCCGGTACGTTCTTTTTAATAAATTCAGCATTTTTAGCTGATTTTAATAGAAAGATTCCTGCTAAAATTGGTTTGTTGCAGCCCGCAGCAATGTTGTGCATGAATTTATCTAAAATCTCAAAATCTGTAATTAATTGACTTTGAAAAAACTGAGCTCCTGCTGCTAATTTTTTCTCAAATCGACTTTGCAAACCGGACCAACTAGGACACTGCGGATCGACAGCAGCCCCGGCAAATAAATCGGTGATTCCATCTGTTAAAGGTTTATCATTCCAATCGGTGCCGTTGTTCATTTTTTGAATAGCTTGCAACAGGCGTACTGATTCAAAATCGAATACACTTTTAGCTTTAGGATAGTCGCCTGCTTTGACGGGATCGCCGGTGAGTGCTAGTACGTTGTGAATCCCTAAAGCCTGTGCTCCCATAAGATCGGCTTGCAGACCAATTAAATTGCGATCGCGGCAAGCAATTTGACAAATCGGTTCGATGCCACGTTGTACTAAAATTGCCGAAACTGCTAGCGGACACATTCGCAAAACTGCCCGACTCCCGTCGGTAATATTAATCGCATGGACTCGGTTTTTGAGAATTTCTGCCATCGCGATCGTGTGAGTCATATCGCCGCCTTTTGGGGGCGCAACTTCGGCGGTAATTATAAATTCTCCGGGAGTGGTGCAAGCTGTGCGAAAACGATTCATATATTTGAAGGAAGAAGGAAGAAGGAAGAAGGAAGAAGGAAGAAGGAAGAAGGAAGAAGGAAGAGGGAAGAAGTAAGAAGGAAGAAGTAAGAGGGAAAAGGGAAGAAGGAAGAAGGAAGAGGGAAAAGGGAAGAAGGAAGAGGGAAGAAAGATAAAAGGAAGGTGATTAGTCGCTGTTTAAGTATTTGACAATTACCAATTACCAATTACCGATTACCAATTACCAATTACCAATTACCGATTACCAATTACCAATTATCAATTACCGATTACCGATTACCAATTACCAATTACCACTGACTAAACAGGTAGTGAATAACCGAAAGCGGTTTTTACCTTGGTTAGGGTTTGGTTGGCGATCGATTCTGCTTGTTCTCTTCCCCGACGCAGGACTGATTCTAAATAAGCCCGATCGTCCATGATTTCTTTGTATTTATCTTGAATTGGTTTGAGGGCATTAATCGTGGTTTCTGTCAGCAGCGGTTTGAATTGTCCCCAACCCATATCTTGACATTCGGCTGCAACTTCTTCTTTCGATTTACCCGACAGCAACAGATATAATGTTAGTAAGTTTCTCGCTTCCGGGCGATCGGGGTCGTCGAAAGTTAAACCGCGCATGGCATCAGTTTTGCAGCGCTTGATTTTTTTGGCTATCGTATCTGGCGAATCTAACAAACTAATTCTACTTTGTTCGGAAGGGTCGGATTTTGACATTTTGCGAGTGCCGTCAGTCAAACTCATTACTCTCGCACCATCGGTTCTAATTAGCGGTTCGGGAAGTTTTAAAATCGGCTTTTCAGGCGTACCGAATTGGTGGTTCAATCGAATAACTAAATCGCGGGTGAGTTCTAAATGCTGTTTTTGGTCTTCTCCGACTGGCACTTTATCGGCATCGTAAAGCAAAATATCTGCTGCCATCAATACGGGATAATTTAACAAGCCTGCGTTGACATTTTCTCCTTGCTTGATTGCTTTTTCTTTAAACTGAATCATATCTTCGAGCCAGTTAATCGGAGTAATGCAGTTCAGCAACCATGCCAATTCTGTATGGGCGGGAACGTGGGATTGAATGAAAATGGTAGAATGTTCTAAATCGATACCGCAAGCTAAATAAAGAGCGGCGATCGTATAGCTGTCAGAGGCGAGGGTGGCGGGGTTGTGCGGTGCGGTAATCGCGTGCAAATCGACTACGCAAAAGTAGTTTTCGTACTGACTTTGGATTTCTACCCAGTTGCGAATCGCACCGAGATAATTGCCGAGGTGAAGGTTGCCTGTTGGCTGAACTCCTGATAGAACGCGCTGCTTGCTCATGAGGAAAGACGAGAATTTAACTCACATTCCTATATTGACACGTTATCTCGATTTCCGATCCCGTTTGT
>JBOFTL010000955.1:0-2999 GCA_051652045.1 Microcoleus sp.
GCGGATTCCCGTCAAGTGTATCGCGAATTTGACATCGGGACGGCTAAACCGACAAAATTCGATCGCGCTTCCGTACCTCATTACTTAATCGACATCTGCGATCCGACGGAAACTTTAACTGTATCGCAATACCAGCAGCAAGCTCAAAGTTTAATTGCGACTGCTGATTCTCCTCTGTTGTTAGTTGGAGGTACTGGGTTATATATTAAGTCGATCGTCCGGGGTTTGAAAATTCCGAGAGTAGCGCCAATGCCCGAATTGCGATCGCAACTTGCGGAACTCGGTCAATCTCAATGTTACGCTATTTTGCAGCAGGTCGATCGATCGGCTGCTGCCAAAATTCATGGCAATGATTCTTTTAGAACTTTGAGAGCATTGGAAGTATTTTATGCCACCGGTCGCCCGATTTCTGAATTGCAGGGCGAGAATCCTCCCGATTATCCGATTTTACAAATTGGGTTGGATGGTGATGTTGAAGTTTTGGTCGATCGCATCCGGCAGCGTACCAAACAAATGTTAGCATCGGGTTGGGTTGAGGAAGTTGCATATTTGTGTGAAAAATACGGTCGCGATTTGCCAATGTTGAATACGCTGGGTTATGCGGAAATGAAGCAGTATTTGGCTGGCGAGATTGCGCTTGAAGAAGCTGAAAATTTGACTGTTTTGCACACGCGACAATTTGCGAAACAGCAGCGTACTTGGTTTAAAGCTTATCCTGAAATTGAATGGTTTGATATTAGTTTGCCGGATTTGGGCGATCGAATTTGGCAGAGAGTTGCAGAGTTTTGCGAATAAGAGGGATTTTTTTACCGCAGAGGGCGCAGAGGGCACAGAGAGAGGACAGAGAGATGTTTAACTGGGCAATAACTCTCTAATTCTTTGTCGAAATAAACGCACTGCTGCGCGCTGTCCTATCTCTCTGCTTTGTTCGATGAAAGTGGGGATTTCTGCAACTGGTAAAAAGGGAAATGCTAAGCTTCGATCGCGCTTTTCGTATTTCCCCTCTACCAGTTGGTAAACTTGCAAGGATTGTCGCCGATACCTCCAAAGTTCGGGAACTCCAATAGAGGCATATAGACCCTCTTTATTCACTGAAGAATTACTGTAATCCGATTCTATGGCTAAATCTGGTGGCAAATCTTCAGGCAGTCTGATATCTCTTTTTCCTCTCATGCTAGCTTCATTTTGAACGTAGAAACAAGAATCAGGTTCGACAGCCCGAGTTAAATCTTCCCGTTCCAAAGTTACAGAACCTGCTTTCATGACTTCGATTTCTAGTTCGTCTGCTATGGCTTCGATAAAGCTTTCTATCATTCCTTTCGGCACTTCATGTTCTAGATGCGGCATCCTGATTTCTAATACTCCTCTGTCGTAAGCAATTCTCCAAGCTCGATCGTCCCCTACATCTGATAGCAATGCTTTAAAAGTTTGCCAACTGACGCCTTTTAAAATAACTCTGTTTTCGCTGGGAACTTCCTGTTGTGTCGTGGCTGATGCGGTTGTGAGCATTTTACAGTTCCTTGGTAGCTTTATCTATTTTTATTTTAGCCGATCGAGCGATTTTAGATTATTGCAGGCGATCGCACTTGGTAAGATCGGAGTCGCGGCGATCTCGATAAGCAACGGTTGCAAAGCTAAGGACTTCAGTCCGGAGCGTTTGGAAGGACTGAAGTCTTTACTACGAACTTTTAAGGACTGAAGTCCTGACTGCGAACTTTTAAGGACTGAAGTCCTGACTGCGAACTTTTAAGGACTGAAGTCCTTACTGCCAACTTTTAAGGACTGAAGTCCTTACTACAAACTATACTGCAAGCTTGGCAAAAAGTTTGTTAAATATTGATACTTTGCGGAATTTTTGACGGTAGCAAATGCCTGTAAGACATCAACCTTTTACTATCTTCTTGGAGAATTGCACTCTCGATTTCCGCCAGATTAACTTTGAATTTATCCCAAGCAATTTTCACTTGGGAATTTTGCAAAAATTGGTCGGAGTAATCGCCTAATTTGGTATAGTATACTGAGCCAAGTAAATACAAAACTTGTACTTGTAATTCAGCTCGTTCGATCGGCGGTAACAATTCCATAAAATTCTGCTGTCGATCGGGGTTGTTAGGGGCTGAAGAATAACAACCTAAAGGAAATGCTGGTACATAAGTCATCAAGCCACTTTGCGGAAAGTTAACCGCAGCGTGTTGGACACTAGCTGTAAAGATGACTGTAGAAATGGCATCCACTAGATAGTCTAAGGTTTTAATGCGACCGTCTCCTGCTTCTCCAATATGGCAGAATCCTTTAGACAGCAACTCACTCGCCCAGTTTTGCAGTTGGCTGTCTGTTGCTACAGCACGATCGCTGCGATAAAACAAACCTAAATAATCATTAACCCACTGATGAATCGCATCCCAAATTCGCTGTCCGTCATCTCGGTAAGGATAAATTGGTAGCTGTTTGACACTATTCATGCCTCGTTTTTCCAAGGTTTGCGGAAAAGCAACTTGATTGAAGTTAGCTAGATGAGTTTGGGCGGCTTTTATTGCTAGCTGACAGTTACTGTTAATGGTGGCACTTAATAGCGAGTCTATAGCGCCTGTTGGTGCTAACAAACTTTTATGCGCACCATAATTAATTAAGATCGTGCCTTCCAGATGCGGTTTCAGCAACTGTCTTACAGCGTGATTTTTATCGGTAAAGCAGCGGTTAGTTGCCAGGACAAAAGGTTCAATAAATAAGTGGGTATGAGCTAGGTGAGAAATGAGTTCGTGATAGTTGCTGTCTGCCATTTGCACTATGGTTTTAGCTGTCAGCCAGTTGTCTCCATCTAGGGGAGTAAATATCGGGTTGTCATCCTCGATCGCCTGTTGACAGCGAATGGCGATCGGCAGTAAATTTCGATCTGTATATTTGTCTGGCGGTACTGCAAATAAAGCTACTGGTGCGTAGATATATTTTTGAATTCCCCCAAAATTACCATCAACTAAACTGTCTAGCTGAGCATAATC
>JBOFTL010000956.1:0-5238 GCA_051652045.1 Microcoleus sp.
AATCGTCCAGAAAGATGACCAAGGGATGTTCTTTCGTACAAAATGCTCGGATGAAGTTACCGAAGACAAAATTAAACCGATTTTGAGACTCGGTTGCTCCTAACTTTGGCACGGCAGGCTGCTTGCCGACAATCAGTTCCACTTCAGGAATTACATCAATAATGATTTGTCCGTTGAAACCCACAGCGGTTAATAATTTTTCTTTCCATTGGTTGAGTTGTTGTTCGCTTTCAGTTAACAGTTGTTGCACCAATTGTTTAAAAGCGTCTACTACGGCAGAGTAGGGAATATTCCGTTGAAATTGATCGAATTTTCCAGCGATGAAATAACCGCGTTTTTCTGTAATTGGTTTATAAATTTCTTGGACGAGGACTGATTTACCGATGCCGGAATAACCCGCAACGAGCATCATTTCGATTTTAGATTTTGGATTTTGGATTTTGGATTGAGAAGATACTAAATAATTCTCCCCCTCTCCCTCTCTCCCTGCTACTCGATCGAATGCTGCCAGTAAGGTAGAAACTTCTGCCTCGCGTCCGTAGAGTTTTTGGGGAATTTGAAATTTGTCGGAGATGTCCGCTGTACCGAGGGGGAATTCTGAAATGTTTCCTGTTGTTTGTAATTGAGTTAAGCAGGATTCTAAATCGGCTTTAATTCCCCAAGCACTGTGGTATCGTTCTTCGGCGGTCTTTGCCATTAATTTCATCACAATTTCTGACAAGACTTGGGGAATTTCCTTTTTGATTTGATGGAGTGGCATTGGCACTTTAGCAATATGACAATGCACTAATTCCATCGCGTCTGTCGTGTCAAATGGCAGTTTTCCTGACAGTATTTCGTAGAAGGTGACGCCGAGGGAATAAAAATCGGTGCGGTAATCTAGAGTGCGGTTCATCCTGCCGGTTTGTTCGGGCGACATATAGGCTAATGTGCCTTCTAAAACGTTGGGATTTTTGAGTGTGGGATTTTCCCGCGTCAACTGCGTGGAAATGCCAAAGTCGATGATTTTTACTTGTCCGGTTTCTGGGTTAAAAACAATGTTGGCGGGGTTAATGTCTTTGTGGATGATGTTGCGGCTGTGAATGTTGCCTAAAATCTCGGCTGTCTTGATGGCTGTGCCCAGAAATTCCGATAGGGACGCCAGATACGACGTGCCTGAATTCATCAATTGCTTTAAGGATAACCCGCCAAAATCTTCCAGGATAATTACTAATGTTCTCTGATAGTTTTCTAGGCTATAAGCTGCGATCGCGCCTTCAAAATTCAGGCTGTGGGTGATTTCATATTCTTGCTTGTAGCGAATCAATTCTTGCGGTGTGGGATAGTCTTCCTTCAACACCTTGAGGATAACCGATCGATGGTCTCGATCTCTGATTCCCCGATAAATTAGGGAGTTTGCGCTTTCATAAATTTGAGCTAAAACTGTAATCCCTGGAAGTGCAATCATTTTGGGTAAGATTGTTGTGTTTATATCTTTGGATCTATGATAGCCCTAACAATTTTGAATGTCTCCCCCCTACCAATTTTATTCGGCAATTAACGCCAACACTTTATCGTACTCAAAACGATCGATACAACTTTCGATCGCATTGGCAAGAGGAGCATTCTGAGCGCGAATTTGCTCTACAATCGTAGCAATTAATTCCAAATCGCCTTGAGGAATTGCCTGTTGCAAATTAGCCACCCATTCTACAGGTAAAGCTGCGAAAGCCGCCGGAGTCAGAATATTTTCTTCTCCCTCTAGGGCTTTCGTTCCATCACTTCGATCGGAATCTTCATACACGTAACGCACCCCAATATGTCTGTTCATACTATCAAAAATGTCTGCTTCCCGGAACGGTTTCCGCATGAAATCATCGCAACCCGCAGACAGCACCAGATTCCGTTCTTCCTCTAAAGCACTGGCAGTCAAAGCAATAATTGCTGTCGCGTGTCCTTTCGTAGTAGATTTAATCTGTTTGGTTGCTTCGTAACCGTCCATCACAGGCATCCGCATATCCATCCAAATTAAGTGCGGTTCAAAAGTATCCCAAACTTCGAACGCTTCTTGACCGTTGCTGGCTTCTGCTAGTTCAAATCCGAGGGGATTTAACAGTTTTACTAACAGTTTGCGGTTGATTGGTTGGTCGTCCACAATTAAAATACGATAGCGAGGTTGGTTCGGTTCGAGGGCAATAACTCGGCGCGTTACTTGTTTGGTTTCGATGTCTTTGGCATGAACGATACTGGCATGAATATCGAACTTAAAAGTAGTGCCGGTTCCCACCTGAGAAGTTACCGTCATTTCACCGCCCATTAACTCCACGAATTTGCGGCTGATGGGCAATCCTAAACCTGTTCCTTCTAACGATTCTTTGCCTGTTTTCGTTTGCACGAAGGCCTCAAAAAGGCTATCTAATTCTTCCGGGGCAATGCCTGCACCAGTATCAGAAATTTCAAAAATTAATTGGCAATTGGCAGTCTCTCCCCCATCACCAATTACCGATGAGCCATTACCAACTGCCACTCTGAGGGAAACTCCCCCTTCTTTCGTAAATTTGAGTGCGTTATTGAGCAGGTTAATGCAGATTTGACGCAACTTTACTTCATCAGTACGCGCGTAGCGAGGAACTTCAGGAGTGCGATCGAACATTAACTGCAGTTTTTTCTCTTCTGCTTTGAGTTGGAACATATCTTCTAAGTCATCCAGCAGGCGATATAAATCGAAGTTCTTTTCGTTAATAGTTGTGTGTCCGGCTTCTATTTTGGATAAATCTAATACTTGGTTAATTAGGGTAAGTAAGTGTTCTCCACTGCGGATAATAATGCCAACATTTTCTTGGTTTTCGGGTGATAAACTGCGGCTGCGATTCATGAGTTGGGAAAAGCCGAGAATGGCATTCAGCGGACTGCGCAATTCGTGGCTCATGTTGGCGAGAAATGTGCTTTTAGTTTCGTTGGCAACTTCTGCTTTTTGTTTGGCTGTGACTAATTCGGTTGTACGTTGCTCTACTTTGCTTTCTAGGGTGCGGTTGGCTTCGGCTAAGTTATTATAAAGTCGCGCATTTTCGATCGAGATGGCGGCCGAAGAAGATAGGAATTTTAAGACTTCCAATCTGTCTGGGGTAAATGCTCCTGCTGTGAGATTGTTTTCCAGATAAACCATGCCACCAAGTTTACTTTGATTCAGCAGCGGCAGGCACAAAATTGATTTGGTTTGATGTTGTTTGATGTAAGGGTCATTGGTAAAGTTTCCGTCACGGGCGGCATCGTTTAAAACTACAGTTTCTTTGGTGCGGAAAACATAATTAATAATCGCGGCGGGCAGGCGGTTTTCAATCGGAATTGACTGCAATACGGTGATGTTATCTGAATCTACCTCACCAGAAGCTTCGATCGACAGTTTCCCCTCAGTTTCTAAAATTAAATGACCAATTTGTGCTCCCGCATTCTCGATCAGGATTTTCATCAGGGAAGCGAGTAATTTATCGAGAACAATTTCACCGGAAATCGCTTGGGAAGCTTTCATCACGGCGGCTAAATCTAATGCTTCCCCTGACTGACTGCTAGTTGAGTTATTGGTAGTTGTCGCACCCTGAATTGTGGTGTTCTTCGCTAGGGAAGATGATTTATAAAGTAATTGCGGATATTTTTCTGCCAAAATCTCAACTTTGCGTTTAGCACCCCACAACTGGTAAACATAATGTGCCTTTTTTATGTAGAGTTGGGCGATTTCTACTTTGCCTCTACCTAACCAGAACTTGGCTGCTAGTTCGTTGGCTAAGGCTTCATTCTGCAGAAATTTATTTTCTCGCGCTGAGGAAATCGCTTCGTCGTACAAATCCTCCGCTTCCAGAATATTGTTTGTAATTCGTGCTAACTCAGCTTCTATTAGTAGGCGTTGATGGAGGTAGGTACTCGGACAATGTTTGCTCCAGAGTTTGAATTTCTCAAGATTTGATTTAATTTTTTCGACGTACTGTGCCTGTTTTTCACCACCAACACAGTCATGCCCAACTGATAAGGCTAGACATTGATGAAAATGGAAAGCTGGATTAGTAAAAATCCCCGTCGTGCCTATCAAATATTTTTCGGCAGAGTTAGCATAGTCGATCGCTTTCTCAGCATCTGAATACCAGTTGGCTAAAGACAATTTACAGATCGCTTCTAAAAATACCGTGAATAAATCATTTTTTTCAAGGCAAGAATTAACTATTTCCTTGGCATTCGGCCATAAGGATTCATCAAAAACACTCCAATCCTCAACAGGTTCAACCAAATTATAAATGGTAGCTTTAATTGCATAATAATATTGCACCATGTTGGGATCGACTTTTTTCAATCCGAGTGTAATCTTATTAATTTTATCTGATAATTCTTTTAACGAATCCGTACCCCAAAAACACATAAATAAATAATTGATCGCACAATATCCCGCCCATTGATAGGCACCGTTCTCTACACCGCTATAATAACCTCTCATTAAATACTCTCTAGAGCGATCGAGATGTTCAGTGTAATGGGAAACAAATCCTCCCCACATATTCAAAATCAATGCTTCATAAGGCTTAACTTGATACTTGTCATCGTTCAATCTCAAGGCTAAACTACCAAATTTATAGGCGGTTTCAAAATCTTGCGCGACAAAGGCAAGTGTTAACGAATAATATATATACCCAACTGAAGAGTGAGGATTGTTTCCATAGGCGAGCGATAGCTCGATCGTTTTTATGCCTATTACGAACAGCAATCTAGACCCTAAAAAGTAAGCTGGAGGCAGACATTCTCTGAGGATTACCATAGCAGCAAGTTTTTCCGGATCTCGCATTTCAGGAAGGTCTATAAAACTTTCAATTTTCCTGGCAGCGATTGTCTCATTAGCGCGATCGACTTCTGCTAAAAGTTCATCTTCTTCAGGAAAAGCTTTCAACTTAATTCCCAATAGTTCGAGTGTCTGTATTCCCAGATTCAAGGAGGACTCCAGATCGTTCTTCATTCGATATAACGTCATTTTATATTCATTGACTTTACACCGATCCAACAAACTATCGATATGCTTGAGGGCTTCATCAAAAGTTGATAAAGCTTCGTCCCAGCTAGCAGTTAAATATTCTATCTCGCCTTTCTCAAGGTGATATGATAATGTCAGTTGATAGTCTTCCTCCCAGCTATTATGGGGTAAAAGTTTAATTCCGTTTGTTATATATACTAATGCGGGTTGATAGGCGGTCGAGAATTTAGCTTTTCTGCCAGCGATGA
>JBOFTL010000957.1:0-3565 GCA_051652045.1 Microcoleus sp.
ATCCGATCGACCGTACCGATCTCTTCACTACGAGATACTTGAGCTAGTCTGGTAGGCGCGATCGCATCTGCTGCGATCGCTGCTAATCCCAAACCGCACAAACAGCAGATTATTACCAACGCGATCGCAGTTGCATAAAGCCTCCGCCAGCCCCGCCGGCGGCGTTTGCCAGGTAATTCGCACTTCATTATAATTTGCCTAAATTACCGGTATGCTCATGCCTTCGCGGGCCAAACAGCCGTTCGCAAAAACTGACTGCACCTCTTCTTCCACGAGATCGAGGAAATTGTCATCGTGGCCGGGATCGTGGTGAAACATCACAATTTTTTTGACTCCCGCAGCTTTAGCAACTTCCACTCCAGCTTGCCAAGTAGAGTGTCCCCAACCAACTTTTGGGGTGTTGGCGTTGTAATACTCTTCGTTGGTGTAATTAGCGTCGTAAATCAGTACGTCAGCGTCGCGAGCCAGGTGAACGACGTTTTCATCCAAACGATCGGGAAAATGCTCTGTATCGCTACAATACACGGCTGTACGTCCCTGCCAAGTCACCCGATACCCGATGGCTGTATTGGGATGGTTGAGCAAAGCTGTTTCGACTTTCACGCCGTCGAGTTCTACAATATCTCCCGGCGTCAAGTCGTAGAATTTGAGGTCGGACTGCATTACCTGAATCGGTACCGGAAAATTGGGATGCAGCATTTGATCGGAGAGGCGCTGTTTGATTGTAGTACCGTTAGGGGCGATCGCTCCGTAAATGTGAAAGCAGTTTCCGGGGATAAATCCAGGAACAAAGAACGGGAACCCTTGAATGTGATCCCAATGGGTGTGGCTGAAAAACATATGCGCTTCAACGGGCATTTGGCGCAGTAAATTTAAACCCAGAACTCGCAAACCTGTACCGCCATCAAAGATCAGGCGTTTGTCGCCCAACCGCATTTCTACACAAGAGGTATTACCTCCGTAACGAATTGTTTTGGTGCCGGGGGTAGCGATGCTGCCCCGCACGCCCCAAAACTGAACTACAAACTCGGTCAAAGGGCTATTTTCCATAGTGGGTGTTCGATCGACAGGCTGTGGACTGGGGGAGGATTGTTCGGTTTCGGGCATCTTCTTTAACTTTAGGCGGGGGAACTTTGGAGTTGAGATTTTAGATTTTAGATTTTAGTTTTTAGTTTTTAGTTTTTAGAGAGCATTTTTTTTACCTATTTTTGGTTGAGTGTTTGTTGCGGCTCCGAGCAATCCGTTTAGATTAAGATAACGCCGATCTGAGGCGATCGCAGCGGTAAGCGAAAATATTTTTTTTCAGGCTGCGATAGTTGGAGGCCTGCAGCAGCATACAGATTTTTTTTAGATTGTTCCTCCTACTGGGAATTTTTTTTGTTCTTGCGAGGGAATGATTGTTACCTTACTACTGACTGCTGACTCAAAATTCAGGATGGGTTCGATCGTACAGGCGACCGTCTGGCGCCTGATGTCAGGCGCAGCACGGTCGCTGGATTAGCTCCTAAACTTTAGTGTAGTCGCAGTTGCCGATTGCTGGGGAGTTTACTTACTGTAAGCTGCGACGCACTTTTCGACTAAGGGCATGACTCGATCGACATCTTGCCAGCCGAGGATTTCTGTCACTTTTTTCTCCAAATTCTTGTAGGTTCTAAAAAATTCGGCGATTTCGTCCAAGCGGTGGGGGGCTACGTCTTTGAGCGACTTAACATTGGCGTAGCGAGGGTCTTTGTCGGGAACGCACAGCAGTTTTTCGTCACGATCGCCTCCATCGATCATTTCTAGCATTCCGATCGGGCGCGCCGCGATAATGCAACCGGGAAATGTGGGCTGATCCATCATTACCATACCGTCGAGGGGGTCGCCGTCGTCGGCTAAGGTATTAGGTATAAAGCCGTAGTCGCAGGGGTATTGCACTGAGGCATAGAGTACCCGATCGAGGGCAAAGGCTTGCAAGTCTTTATCAAATTCGTATTTGTTTTTGCTACCGGCGGTAATTTCGATGAGAATGTTGAGCAGTCCTGGTTTCGGCTGTGCCGGAATTAGCGATAAGTCCACAAATGTATCTCCAATTTAACAGATTGTCGGGGGTGAGTGCGATTTCGCCAAACCCTTTCATAGCATTTTACGGGCGATCGGGCTCGATGCTGCATCTAGCTGGATGCAAAGTCAAGCAGTGGATCGAGGGGTATAGGATTGGTGCGTGGGGTCAGAAACCGGGTTTTTCCAGGATATTGAAGGTTTAAATCGAGTATTGTCGAAAAAACCCCGGTTTCTTTAGTCATACGTCCGAGAATGTGAAACTCCCAGTTTGAATCGGTAAGTTCGATCGAACTTGCGTTACAGATTGGGGTAGTAAAGGTTGGGTTGGGGCGATGCGATAGATATTTTCAGCTCGATCGTCTAGCCATTTTACTGTCTGTCAAAGTTCTTTTAATTTTCAATCCCAACCACTGGATTAGTTCTGTTGCTAACCACTCGATTTCTGATTCAGTTAGTCCTTGATTCCCTCCTAGTCCATATTTTTGGTTGCCGGCTTCAATAGTAATCTGAGAAACTTTGTATCGAATTTGTTCAATTTCTAACTGGCAAATATCCTGTCTGGAGGCTGGCTTAGAATGATTCCATCTCAACCCCAGCAGATGGCTAGTATAGGTGATTTGCTGGCGATCGATCCTGAGATGCAATTTCCGAAATAGCGCAAACAGAAACATTACTATTACCGTAACCAACCAAATTATTGATATTATATTAAGTGCCGGATATACCCGCCCGATATGAACAAACTCGAGCAATAATGCCAAATTCGCAGGAATCCAACCCGAAAGGAGGGCAATTAAACGAAAACTGACTCCCTGCGGCGGAATTATAATTTCTATAAACTCCGAAGTTTTTGTGAGTTTAATATCGCTGCCTTGCCGCTGTACTGCCATAGTAATTTTGTCGATCGCGCGGGGATTTTTGAGCGCGTGCCATGCTTCCTTAGCCGAAGATAATCGTTTGGACAAACTCGGTTCTGTCATCCACTCCAGCCAATCAATTAAATTAGGATTTAGGTGGGATGCGCGATCGGCAAATTGAATTTTCAAATCCTGCTGCGACAGTTCCGTGGGATGCAAACCCGTTACCAAATAAATTAAAGTTGCACCTAAACCGTAAAGATCGGAGGCCGGAACGGATCGCCCGCCAAATTGTTCTGGTGCCATATATCCATATGTTCCCACTACTGTAATTGTACCGCCAAACTTTGCAGCTTGGTTCTGCACCGAACCA
Source organism: Microcoleus sp. (assembly GCA_051652045.1). GTDB lineage: Bacteria > Cyanobacteriota > Cyanobacteriia > Cyanobacteriales > Microcoleaceae > Microcoleus. The sequence continues at coordinate 3,274 of JBOFTL010000957.1, forward strand.
AAATCAACTAAATAAACTTGTCCGACCGAATTGCCGGATCTGCTGTGCAGTAAAATATTACTCGGTTTAATATCGCGGTGAATCACAGGCGGATTTTGCTTGTGCAAGTAATTCAAAATTGCTAACAGCGATTTAGCTAATTCTTTCACCTCGGTTTCGCTAAAAGTACGTCCGGCTTTTAAATGCTCCTCCAAAGTTTTTCCTTTTACATAAGTCTGTACCAAGGCAAATCCTTTGCTGTTCGGTTCATCAATTTCCAGGTAGTCGAGGTAGCGAGGAATTCCAGGGTGAG
>JBOFTL010000958.1:0-1068 GCA_051652045.1 Microcoleus sp.
TTTAGCTAGCTCGGCGGGAATCCCCACAACATATCGTTTACAGATTGGTGTGGGATGAAAGCCCGGTTGATTTCGGTGGGGAGGTTGACCGATTTCGCAGGACAGGGAAATCTTCACCACCGAAATCAACAATCTTTGATATGATTGGGTCTTAGTGGGGCTGGATGTGTTCCTCACTATAAAACGCCGTAGAGAGAAACTTTTGGAGTATCTCGAAGGAAGATCTCGATATCCTTTACAGGACTCAGATGCCCAAACTATATTGCTTGCAATTAGTGTGGGAGCGTCACATATTTCAACAATTTATCGCTGCGTCATCTAAAATTTTTACTTGCAGAGTCCTTAAGAGAGTGAAAGTGAAAATGCAAATCAAAATTCAGCGGTGGTTCTTCTCACTTTTAATAATTGGCGCAATGTTTGTAGGGGGATGCGGTAGTTCTCCTGCTGCAAATTCTACAAATTCCTCTCCGACACCGAATCCTGTATCGGGTGAGAGCATTTCTTTGTCTCCTTCTCCTTCTGGTGCAGTTAAAACAGCGAGTTCGCAATTTAGCAATTTGCCTCGCTTGGAAGGCAAAGCAACGGTGGTGATGACGGTTAAGGGTTCGCCGATCTCGATCGAACTTGACGGTACAAATGCTCCGATTACTGCGGGCAATTTTGTCGATTTAGTTCAGAAAGGCGTGTATGACGGATTGGTATTTCACCGCGTCGTTCGAGAACCTCAGCCTTTTGTAGTTCAAGGTGGCGATCCGCAAGGTAAAGATCCTAAATTCCCGGCGGCGCGCTTGGGAACTGGCGGTTTTATCGATCCAAAAACTACTCGGGAACGCTACATTCCTCTGGAAATTAAAGTTAAAGGTGCTAAAACTCCGACTTACAGCGCGACTTTAGAACAAGCTGGAGTATCTGAAAAACCAGTGCTGTTGCACAGTCGCGGCGCTGTGGCTATGGCTCGATCGAATGCTCCTGATTCGGCTTCTTCTCAGTTTTATTTTACTTTGACTGATGTGCCATTTTTGGACGGCAGTTATGCTGTTTTTGGCTACGTGAAGCAAGGAATGGATG
>JBOFTL010000959.1:0-9562 GCA_051652045.1 Microcoleus sp.
CAATGGCTCGATCGAATATTGCCGCTTTTCCCGCAGATAACTGCCTGGCCATCTCCCGCGGCCAGTTGTTGTAAACTTGCAAAACTACAGGTAAAACCGTTCGCGTTTCTATAGTTCTCTGTTTGATCGCCGGCACCAATCCTCCCGTTAAAATCGAACTTTTACCAACACCAGATTGACCGTAAATTACCGTCAGTTTGTGTTGAGTGCTATTCATGCGATCGATCAATTTGTTCAAATCTTCTTCCCTACCGGAAGCTGCAATTTCATCAGCAATTGTGGCAGCAGATGCCACAGTTTCCGCCGCCGGATTGACAGCTTCTCGGTGCGGTTGCAACCTACCAGCACCAATAAAAGCTCGGAAACCATAGGTATGTTCGATCGAGCGATAATCTTGCTTGAGTTGAAATGCTTTGAGATATTCTCCCCGATCGAAATAGACCGATCGCAACATTTCTAACACTCGCAAATACAGTTGCGGGTTGTAACAAGGTTCAGTTTCCGATCGCGCCATTTCTAAATTCTCGATCGCCTCTGCTATCTCGCCCAATTCCTTCTGAGCTGCTGCTAAAATTAATAAGTACGAGCCTTGATGTTGCGACTTTACAGGCTTTTCTCGCCCGTTTTCTCCTGAATGAGAGTTGAGAACATCTAAAGCGACGAGCGCCCATTCTTTCGCCCCTTCCCAATTTTGTTGCTCCAAAGCTACCCGAGCTAAAAAGCCATAATCTTGAGCCAAATTAATTGCTGTTGGATCTTCCATAATCTGATGTAACCTCCGAGATTTTACAGCCAAACTCCAAAGTGCATCCCAATCTCCTAAATGCTGCAAAACCTCGCCCAGTTGATTGATAAATTGAGCAGCTAAATCTTGCCGTCCCGTATTTTCCAAAACCTCAATACATTGCTGAAAATAATTTTTAGCTTCCGTCCAGTAAGGAACATTGCCCGTGCGGTGCTTTTCCCCTTGGAAGCGGTAGCAAAGCCCGATGTGAAACAGCAGAATTCCCTGCAACACAGGTGCGGGATGAACGGTAAATAGCAAATCTCTAAACGCAGTCGAATCGTTACCTAAAATTGCTACTTGATACTTCCAAAAATTCAAACTTTTGTGATATAATTCCAGCGCGCGATCGATACAGTGATTGGCATATTCCTGGCGGCCGCTGACAAATTGCAAACTCGCTTCAATAGCAGGTTCCAACCTCACGCTCGCATTTTGCAAATCCTGGCGGGCTGCCTCAATTTCAGCTAAGACATTGCTACCGAGAATTGCAGAATTAGTTAAATGCCAATTGCCACTTTTTCCGATGGCGGAAAACACGCGATCGGCACTTTTTGCCAAGAAATCAATCAAATCTTCCGGTGCGAGGGCAAATTCAATTGTTGTCGTCCAACTCTCAATATCTGTTACCAGCCGGATCAGTTTTTTTAAGATGTTATCTGTTACCCAAAGCACCACCGGGAACGGAAAATTATTGCGGAATTCTTCCCGAACGTAATTAGTAGAAGTTAACACTCGATCGAGCGCATTTACCGATTCTAACCCCGATACCATTAAAGCCTGCGGCTGGCTGCCCGCAAGTTCTGTTTCGATCGTGGTGTAAAGAGTTTTCACCGATGTCGGTAGAGCAATTTCTCGAAGCTCGATCTCGCAATCTTCACGCAATTGCCCGATAATTTGCTGTCGGAGATGCGTATAATTGCACCGCACTAAAATCAATGCAAAATCTCCCCGAGACATTTGCAAAGTTCGGGAAAGAGTTTGCAGCGAAGTTGTATTTTGCTGGGCTGCGGTATTGGGCTGGCAGTAAGAATCAAGCATAATTAGTTAATAGTTGATAGTTGATAGTTGATAGGTAGGGGCGGTGCCCCCGTGCCCGCCCGAAGAGTTGGTAGGGGCGGTGCCCCCGTGCCCGCCCTCTTAGTTGATAGTTGATAGTTGATAGTTGATAGTTACCAATTACCAATTACCAATCACCAATTACCAATTACCTCACTCTATTATTCGCAAATACCAGAAATGCGACATTCTCTAGTTGATTGCCCTCGCGCTGCACTTATATAAACTATCGGCAGTTGTTCTTCAGTTTCGATAACAAGACTTTCATCAATAATTGTTGGCATTCGATCGTCTGTTTCAGCTTTGCTGCCTACATTAATCAATTCAGTTATCGGCCGATCTAAATCATCTGAAAATTCAGGTTCGTCCCAATCCTCACTTTCTTCAATACTGCTTAATACAGGCACTGCAAAATCAAAATTGAATTCATCACTAACATCCGAAACTTTCTGAAGCGGCTCTGTTGTTTGAGTGTTAACACTGGCTAAAGCTTCAGTTGTATTGGCAATTAGCAGAATTGGCATTACTGCTAGGGTACTGATGGCTTGTCGCGGTGCGATCGTCCTCATGCTTTTCTCCTTATAAAATCTAAATTACAGTTGATAGTTGATAGTTGAGATTTGGCATTGTCCATGACCCATTACCCATCACCGAGACAGAGGATTAAACTCTCCCACTATTTACTTACTAGGCGAAAACTCTTAAACAGTATTGTTTTCAAGCTATTTTGGGTGAAAGCAGCGGCCTGTACGCCAGCTAGATTGCTAGAGAGATGCTAGGTGCGATCGCGCCTTTCACCCAGCCAACACAGGTGCCATATCACAGCCCCTCTTATGTGTCAATACTTATACCTTAACATCCCGGACGCATTACGACGGCGTTCAGACTTTGACATTCCTAGTCCCAGACGTACCTAGTCTACCCACAAGCCCGGAGAACCCCCTAAGTCCCCCCGTAAAAAAGGGGAACTTTGAATGCTCTTGTCCCACCCCGTAAAAAAGGGGGACTTTGAATGCTCTTCCCTCTTTTTAAGGTAGGAGGGATCTTGGGAGCAAAAAAAACACGCCCCAATCAGTTTTTATACGCAAATCCCGATGATTCGCTCTTATATAACTTACGTAATATCTCGTACAAACAAATCTTTGCGAGGACTTACTCTGGCAAATTCTGACTGAAATTCCTTGTTTTTTCGTAAATCCCATATTAGTAAATATTAGCAATTGCCCTACTTTAAAGTATGGGTTATAGCGGAGTATAATTTACTTATAAATTAGCAGAAGCTAACCTAAGTATATGTTGAGAAAATTTTCAATTTTTGACCTCAATTTTTGGAGGCAACTAAGGCGTCAACTCAAAAACAGTTTGACCGTTGCTATTGCAGCCCTAACCCTGGGTGCGATCGTCTTAGCTAGTTGCACTAAAACCGAACCTCCTTTGCGAATTGGCGCCAATGTTTGGCCGGGTTATGAAACTCTGTATTTGGCTCGGAGTTTGGGCTACTATGACAATACTTCCATTCGATTAGTAGATTACCCTTCGGGTACAGAAGAGGTACGAGCCTATAGAAATGGAGAAATTGAAGGAGCGGGTATCTCCATAGATCAAGCTTTGGTATTAGCATCTACCAATCCCGACGTAAGAATTGTAGTCGTGATGGATTTCTCTAATGGTGGAGATGTAATTCTCGGCAAACCAGAGATTCCAAATCTCAAAGCATTAAAAAACAAGTCGGTAGGTGTGGAATCTACTGCACTCGGAGCATTTATCATCACCCGCGCCTTGGAACAACAAGGTATGTCGCCTAAAGATATCAAAATTATCTCTTTAGGAGTATCCGAACACGAACGAGCCTTTAAAACAGGAAAAGTAGATGCTGTTGTTACTTTTGGCGCGCCCCGGACAAAGTTGTTAGCAGCGGGTGCAAAACAACTGTTTGATAGCTCGCAAATTCCCGGTGAAATTGTTGATGTTCTGATAGTACGTGAAGATGTAATCAACCAACATTCCAAGGCAGTAAAAGCTTTAATTGAAGGTCGGTTTCGCGCCCTGGATTACTTGAATAAAAATCCCCAAGATGCTGCTATCAGGCTTGCTCCCCGCACAGGAGTTACTCCGGAGCAATTCTTAGAATCGTTACAAGGGCTGAGCAGTCCCAACCTGGAAGAAAACCAAAAGTTACTAGGAAAAACAGACCCCTCATTACTGAAAGGTGTCACGCGATTGTCTCAAGTGATGTCCGATAATAAATTACTGCCAAAAGCTGTAGAACCCGCTCCTTTGTTAGATGCTAGGCTGGTAAATAATGTGAAACTTTGAATATAAAAAAGCCGCTTTTTGAGCTGAAAAAGATGAATAGCAAATTCACTAACTATAGCGGCTTTTTTAATGACAATAAGCACTGACGATCGAAGAACAAAATTAAGTAAATCAACCTAATTAAACTTTAACTCTGCCTGATTCAAAAGCTTACTAGATATGTCAGGATTTACACACAGACTCTATTTGTAGGGTGCGCAGTGCGCATCTTACCGCTATAAATAGTATATGAAACTCGTTTTTGTGTAAGTCCTATATGTATTTCTCCTTCTTCCTTATGACTGATGTCAACTGTCAACTGTCAACTTAAGAGAGTTTTAAATTTTGAGTTTTGAGGTAAAGGCAGTTCAAAATTCAAAACTCTCTCACTCGCTTGGGCGGACACTCTTAGCCTCGCCCCTACTCCTCGAAGCTTTCAATTATCATAGTTCTGGATGCACTCGCCACGCAAAATAGCTCTTTGCGTTGGCGCGTAACCGTCAGTTGGCGAAGCCGCCCTTTCAGGGTTAGGACTTATACTTCGCTTGCGTTCGTAATGACATAAAATCGTATTCCTTGCGTCCAAGACTGTATCAACTATCAACTCTAAACTCTCAACTTGCAACCGCAGATCGAGGCGGATAAATTTCATCAACTCTCAACTCTCAATCGATCGACTATTAACTATTAACTGTCAATCGATCGCGAGCGGGGATGCTCGAACTACAACTCTCAACTATTAACTATCAACGATCGACTATCAACGATCGACTATCAACTATCAACTATCAACTCTCAACTATCAACTCTCAACTCTCAACTCTGCCTTCGTTATTATGAAACGATTTCCTTTCCCCCTACGTTTCTCAATTCCCGTAATTCTGATGATTTTTGGGAGTTTGTTCGGCTTGTTTTCTTTTGAAAGAGAGATAAATATGTCCTACCGCAGGCAAGAAGAAAATAGCATTAGCAATTTAAAATTTTCCGCCAATCAAATCTCAGGAATGCTGGAATATTTTTACCGCAGAGGAGATGTCGAGCAAGTGGAAATTGCCATTAGCAAGTTGGGTAGCGATCCGCATATCCGCTTAGCCTTACTTTGCGATGAAAATAACCGTATAATTGTTGCCACCCGTTACGAATTGCGGAATCGCCCGATCGACAAAATTTCAATTCCTAATTATTTGCCAGCAGAATTTTCTAAGGTTCGGGAAATCGTATCAGGAAAAGTCAAGCTTGCTGAAAATAAAGACAGTACCTGGGCAATTTATCCGGTTTTGTTGGAGGCCAAACCAGGAGAAATTCGCCCTTCTAGAGTCGGCATTTTTTTGATAGAATACGATATTTTATCAGTGAAGAGGCAAGCTTACGCAGATGCTTTACAACGCTCGATCGAAACCAGCATTGGATTAGGTTTATTTTGCACGATCGTCTGGTTATTTTTTGAAAAAACTTTGACGGGGCGCGCTGCTAAGTTAGTAACAGCAAGTAACAACTTCAGCAAGGGAGAATTGAGCGATCGCGCGCAACTGGGAGGTTCTGACGAAATCGCTCAAATTGCCACAGCTTTTAACCAGATGGCCGATCGCATTCAGTCTCATACTGAGGTGCTGCAAGAAAGTGAGAACAGATTCAGAACCTTGGTTTCTAATATTCCAGGTGCTGTCTATCGATTAGCATGGGATTCTTACAGGAAAGTCGAATTTGTCAGCGATGAGATCTCAGAAATTTCTGGCTACTCTGCCAGCGACTTTATTGACGTTCGATCGCGCAATTTTGATAGCATAATCCATCCTGATGACGCGGTAATGGTAAAAAGAACGATCGATAAAAAAATTTCAAAAAAACAAGATTATATCCTTGAGTACCGCATCATTTTAGCGGATATGAGCGTGAAATGGGTATCCGACAAAGGTCAAGGCATCTTCAATGAAAACGGTGATATTCTCTGGCTTGACGGAGTAATTTTTGATATCACCAGGCGCAAGCAGGCTGAAGCAAAACTGCATCAAACATTGCAACTTAAGGATCGACTTGCAGAAGTTGCTAACGATCGAGCTCAAAAACTCAAACAAACTCTGCAAGATTTGCAGCAAACCCAGGCTCAATTAATTCAAACAGAAAAGATGTCTTCTCTCGGTCAAATGGTAGCAGGCGTAGCTCACGAAATTAATAATCCGATTAATTTCATTCATGCCAATCTTTCTCACGTTAATACCTACACTCATACCTTATTAAATTTAATCGATACGTATCAGGAGCATTACCCGCAGCCTCATCCTGAAATTGCCGATTTAATTGAGGATAGTGATTTGGAATTTATCGGTGAGGATCTGCCAAACATCGTATCTTCAATGCACGCGGGTACTAGCCGCATTCGTGAAATCGTACTGAGTTTGCGGAATTTCTCACGCTTAGATGAATCTGAATTAAAACCAGTTAATATTCACGAAGGAATTGACAGTACGCTCTTAATTTTACATAGCTCTGTCAAAGCTAAACCAAATTTTAATGAAATTGAAATCGTCAAGAATTATGGAGACTTACCACTTGTTGAATGTTATGCAGGACAACTCAATCAAGTATTTATGAATATTTTGAATAATGCCATATATGCCTTACACGATCGAGCAGAACTGAGTGCCAAAAAGCATCAAACTCAGTCTCCCGATCGGATTATAATTAGTACATCTCTACAAAAATTAGGTTGGATAAAAATCAGTATTAAGGATAACGGACCCGGAATCGATGATGCAGTGAAGTCAAAAATTTTCGATCCTTTCTTTACAACGAAACCAGTAGGTCAAGGTACGGGATTGGGATTGTCAGTTAGCTATCAAATTGTGGTGGACAAACACGGCGGCAAGTTGGAGTGCAGCTCCACAGTGGGAGAAGGTACTGAAATGGCGATCGAGATTCCGATCGCCCGGACTAAAAACAAGCTATATTGACATTCTCCCTGCCGTGGAACGACGGGGCTTTCAACCCAAATGTTCGGTAAGGATCGTGGATTAAATAACTTCCGTAGGTTGGGTTGAAGCATGAACCCTCCGCAACGCGGGGCCCAACGTTCGAGGGTGGTCTTGGGCGAAGCGTAGCGGAGGGTTCGTTCCCGGTCCCAACCTACAAAAAATGCAAGTTATTTAATTCTCATTCCTACTCCCTTCCCGGTATAAGATTATGTACTTATGCTCTGTGACGGAGCGTATGCGTGCATTTTCGCGATCGTTCGCAATACAAATTCTTCGGGTGGGAAGGGAGTAAGTTTCTCTCGCAGCTCTTGCTGAGTGCTGGTAACTCTCCCCCAGCTATCTGTCGCGACAATCTTGTCAGTTTATTGTTAGCCTTAACAGGAATTGGGAATTGGATAACTGTAGATCTATAAAACTTGCTGTCTGTATGTTTTTCATTCTTGCCTCTTGCCTCTTGCCTCTTCGTTCTTACCTCTTACCTCTTCGTTCTTCTCTCTTCCTTCTTCCCTCTTCCTTGTGCCCTCTTCCCTCTTCCCTCTTCCTTCTGCCTTCTTCCCTCTGCCTTCTTCCCTCTGCCTTCTTCCCTCTGCCTTCTGCCTTCTGCCTTCTGCCTTCTGCCTTCTGCCTTCTTCCTTGATTATGGATAAATCGCATCTAAATCTGTTGATTGAGAGCATTCATCAACAGTTACTTCCTCAATTACAAATCTCCAGCGTCGATCCCCACGATCCGGTGAGAATCGATTTTTTGCCCAGTCCTTGGCAACTTCAAGGCAGGGGGAATTACGCTGCTGTGGTTTATCACCCCGACTACCCAGAGTTTGTGGTCAAAGTTTACGCACCCTTACGCCCAGGCTTCGAGGAAGAGGTGGAGGTTTACCAACGCCTGGGTTCTCACCCTGCTTTCTCTGAGTGTTTTTATACCTGCGAGGGCGTCTTAGTTTTGAAACGGCTGCATGGAGTGACTCTCTACGACTGCATCTGCAAGGGCATACGCATCCCCAAACAAGTAATTCGGGACATCGATGCGGCTCTTGCCTATGCCCGCACCCGCAACCTCTATCCCCATGACGTTCACGGTCGCAATGTGATGATGTACGAAGGTAGGGGATTGGTGGTAGATATCTCGGACTTCCTCCATCAAGAAACCTGTTCCAAGTGGCAAAACCTTAAGAGAGCATACTACTGGCTTTACCTTCCCCTGTTGTATCCCCTGCGGTTGCCGATACCTTACTTTGTCCTCGATTTTGTCCGCAAAAGTTACCGATTCGCAAGCTCGCTCAAAACTGCTTTAGCCAAGAAGTTACGATTGAGGAACAAGAAAAGTCGCCCGCTGAAGAAGGGATTTTAGACCCAGTTTTCTGAGAAATCTTCACGATTGCGTTAAATCTGTGCATCGCCGGCCGAAATTAGGTCGTGTAAAGCACTTAACAATTCATCCAAAGCCTCTATCCGCACTAAATTCTTCAAAGATAAAGGCGCAGGTGTTGCTGAAATCCAAATTAGGATAACAAAGGCTTTGTCTATTTTTGTCTATTACCGATCGAAACCTACTTATCTGGTTCTACTGGACTGACGATCTAGTCCATCGCATCAATCAGCGACCTAAATCGTGCATGGCATTAATCTCATCAGCACATCTTTGAGTTAGCGCTTCCAATTCGGCGCGATCGGACGAAATGGGTGCTTCAATTAACTTACCGATTCGCACGGTTAGCGACACTGGTTTCGGCACTACTGACCCTTTATTGGCGATCGCGTGAGTTCCCCACAAACTAACAGGTAACAGCGGTGCTTTAGCCTTAGCAGCTATCAGTGCCGCCCCCAATTTAGGTTCGGTAATTCTGCCATCGGGAGTGCGAGTTCCCTGCAAAAAAACTCCCGTCGCCCAGCCATTTTCCAAAGAATTGAGGGCCGATCGAATTGCGCTGCGATCGGCACTTTCTCGCTTCACTGGATAAGCACCGTAAAGAGTAATTGCCTGCTTCAAAATAGGAACTTTAAATAACTCTTCCTTAGCCATAAAGGCCACGGGACGCCTCATGCAATTAGACAAAATCGGCGGATCGAAATCGCTGGCGTGGTTGCTGACAACTACCAGGGGTCCTGAGTCAGGTACATTTTCTGCACCGTAGATGCGGCCCCGAAAGTAAACGTGCAGCATCGGGCTGACAATTGACCACTTGAATAAATGGTAGAGAATTAAACTCTCGACTGGTTCGCGACTTTTGCTCACAGAAAACGTTGGATTTTAAATACAGTGACGCTCCCACACTAATTGCAAGCAATATAGTTTGGGCATCTGAGTCCTGTTAAGGATATCTAGATCTTCCTTCGAGATACTCCAAAAGTTTCTCTCTACGGCGTTTTATAGTGAGGAACACATCCAGCCCCACTAAGAGCCAATCATATCAAAGATTGTTGATTTCGGTGGTGAAGATTTCCCTGTCCTG
>JBOFTL010000960.1:0-3401 GCA_051652045.1 Microcoleus sp.
GCTTGTGCGCTCTCTGCCCAATTTCCGGTTTCCATTGCATCTTCTAAAGCATCAATAGCATTGCCGATAATATTCATGAACACCTGATTTAACTGACCCGCATAACACTGCACTCGCGGCAAAGTTCCGTACTCTTTCAGCAACACAATTTTCGGGCGTCCCGCTGTTTCCTTCAACCTGTGCTGCAAAATTAATAAAGTGCTTTCAATTCCTTCGTGAACGTCCACCTGTTTTTGTTCTGCTTCATCCAAACGCGAGAAATTCTTCAGCGACAGCACGATTTCGCGAATGCGCTCAGATCCTAGTTTCATCGAATTTAACAGTTTTGGCAAATCTTTTAGCAGGAAATTCAAATCTACATCTTCCATTTCTGCTGTAATTGCTGCTGTCGGCTGCGGGTATTCTTGCTGGTAAAGCAGCAGCATTTTCTGCATATCTTGAAAGTAATCTTCAGCGTGCATGACATTACCGTAAATAAAGCTGACGGGATTGTTAATTTCGTGAGCGACGCCCGCTACCAACTGTCCCAAACTTACCATTTTTTCATTTTGCACCATCATGCTTTGAGTTTGGCGCATATCTCGCAGGGCCTTCGCCAATTCTTGATTTTTAGTTCTCAGCTTGCTTTCCGACAATCGCAAAGATTCCTCGGCTTGTTTTTTGTCGGTAATGTCTTTCCGAATTGAAACGTATTGATGCGGTTCTCCCCGAGAATTTAAGCAAGGTACAATTGTCGTATCGAGCCAAAAATAGGTGCCGTCTTTAGCGCGATTTTTAATTTCTCCCCGCCACACGTTCCCTTGACGGATGGTTGACCAAAGCTGTTTGAAAAAATCTGCGCTATGATAACCGGAATTGACGATTCTGTGAGTTTGACCGATCGGTTCTTCACGGGAATATTTAAAGAGTTCGCAAAATTGGTCGTTGACATAGGTAATAGTGCCGAATCGATCGGTATTCGAGACGATCGCCGATTGATCTAAGGCAAATTTTTCAAATTCTAATTCTTTGAGAGTTTGCAGCAATTCGGCTTCGGCTTGTTTGCGATCGCTGATATCAGTAATCATCCGCAAAACTCCTAAAAATTCGCCACCGCTATCGAACATCGGCGTCGCCGAAACGATCGCCCATAAATGAGATCCGTCTTTGCGGGTAAACTGAAAATCGTGGCGTTCGCCGATGCCTTGCCGCCTTCGCTGCACGTAGGTTTCGGCGATCGCAGCTCGATCGCTGTCAATAAATTCAAACAGCGATTTTCCCAGCATTTCTTCTACTGTATACCCCAACATCTGAGCCATCATGCTGTTAGCAAAGGTTATTTTACTGTCAGCATCAAACATCCAAACTCCCTCAGATGCTGTCTCGACAATGCAGCGGTAATAACTTTCACTTTCCTTCAAAGCTTTCTCTGCCTGCTTGCGAGCAGTAATATCGCTTTGCACTGCAATAAAACCTTCCAATTCGCCATTTTCTTTATGAATGGGGGCGATCGACAGTGCTACCCAATAACCCTTTCCTTCTTTTGTATAATTGTAAATTTCCTTATTAAAAGGTTCTCCTGCTGCCAAAGCCGCCCGCAGTTGAGTAATAGTTAGCGGGTCTGTTTTGGCACCTTGAAGTACGGCACCAGGTTTTTTTCCTTGCACTTCTGCCAATACATAACCGCTGATTCTAGTAAATGCTTCATTTACCCATTCAACGCGACCTTTAGCATCAGTAATAATTACTCCATTTTGAGTTTTTTGAGCCACTAAAGCTAAACGGGAAAGTTCTATTTCGGTTTTTTTGCTAGCGGTAATATCTCGGGCAATGCCTAAAATGTATTCTGGTTCACCACGATCGTTGAATAATGGCACTTTTTTTGCCTGCAAAATCCGCTTTCCCCGATGCGGATTGTCAATTGTTTCTTCTGGTAAATCAACACCTTTTCTAGTTACAAAAGCTTCAATATCTTTGTTTTCCAAACGGCGTGCTAGCTCTGGAGAAAATAATTCGCTCGCACTTTTTCCAAGGACTTCTGCTCGGGTATAACCAAACAATTCTTCACTAGCAGTATTCCAGTAAATAAATCTTTGTGTCCGGGCATCTTTAATAAAAACACCGACAGGCAAATTCTTTAATACAGCATTTAAAAACTCTTGAGTGTCCCGCAAATCTTCCTCAGCTCGCTTGCGCTCTGTAATGTCCAAAATCACTCCATCGAGACACGCAGATGCTAGCGGTAGTCTCCCAGCATCTAACAATTCTCCTTGTATTTGTCGATCGCCGCCGCCAACAACAGATCGCCCTTTTTCGTAAACCCACCTCATACTACCGTCTGCCCGCAGGATGCGGTATTCGAGGATGTAAGGCTCTCTTGCTGCTACACTTTTTCTAATAGCAGCTTCCACCTTCGATCGATCTTGAGGGTGAATGATGCTGGCAAAAGAACGGACGCGATCGTTAATAAAATCCGACGGCGGATAGCCGGATATTTCTTGAATTACCTCGCTCAAAAACACCATTGTTCGTTTTTGTTCGAGTTCCGAATCGGACAAATTGCAGTTACAGCGGTAAACTGCACCGGGAATATTAGCTACTAAAGTTTGATATCGTTCTTCGCTGCTGAACAAAGATGGGGCATCTTCGTTGCTGCTATCGCTGTTTTTAACCATAGAATAATTCGAAAAAAAATGCATCTGAAAATTTTCCATCAAGTGAACCAAGCAAGTTTTATAGTAGATGCTATGATAAGTGCTTCTATTCGGCACAAAAATGGGTTGTTAATTATCGGTGCTGGACGCACGCACTAGCTGAAGTAGGGCGAAGTATGCTGCAGCTTATCGCTACTAATAGTCGATCGAACTACTTTTGCGTAAGTCCTATTATGATAGTACAAAATTATTTGTGCGAACAGTCAGAAAATTCGATTCAGACTGATAGAGAGAGCTATAAAGTCCGAAATCTCTGAGTTTAAGAGTAATCTGCAACCGTCAGAGCTTTGGAGGGCGCTCGACCTCCAGTAAAGCGCCAAAAGGTGAAAAACGCGGATAGGGATCGAGGAAAAACGGCTTGCTCCCAAGTTAGGCTATCTGAGATTTGAAATTTGAGATTTGGGATTTTCGATCGCTTATTCTGTATCCGAAGCCGGGTTATTTTATGACAATTATAGATGTTAGCCCTAGATTCTGGTTAAAAAACCCGATTTCGAGGCGCTGCAGTACATAGGTCCCGACTTAAAAAAAGTCAATCAATCTCTGGGATGAAATCGAAAGGCGAAGAAGTCGCTAAAATTGCAGCTTAGTTTATCAACTGTTCTCTCTTTAAATTGTACACTTCAATGCCTGTTTGAAAACACCTCAAATTCCCTCCCCCTCTTCCCTTCTCCCCCTCTACCCCTCTCCCCCTCAAACTTCACAGAC
>JBOFTL010000961.1:0-3927 GCA_051652045.1 Microcoleus sp.
ACTATCAACTATCAACTATCAACTAATTATAAAATATCTTTCCGCTTTTGCAACCACAAAGTCAGCGTCAAATAAACCAAAATATGCACGCACAAAATCCCCCAATTTAAACTCAAATTCTGCCATGTCGGATCGTAAACAGAAGTAGGCTCAAAGGGTTGAGGAAGTTTGCTTCCGTCAGGTAGTGTTTGAGGTGTTGGAACCATCGCATTCACGTTAACTAATGAACCGTAAGCGCCCACAGACCACCTGCTTAACATCAGCCAAGAAAACTTGCTCGCTACACCTTCCATTTTAAACAAAACTCCTGAAAAAATAATCTGAGGTAGCAATAATAAAGGCAAAGCACTATTAGCTTGAGAGCTATTTTTGACAACTGCTGAAACTAGCAATCCGAGACTGATGCAGCTTAACAAAGTTAAAAATGTGGTAATTGCAGCGCCCGTAGGCCACGATATTAAATTCGGTTCTGGATGTTTAAATGCAATCAAAATTACTCCGACAGTTAAGATAGTTTGCAACACGGCTAACCCAGAAAGGATCGAAAATTTTGAGCCTAAATAAGCAAACAATCCTAAATTTACCAAGCGTTCGCGCAAGTAAATTGATGATTCTTTAACAATTTCTTGCAGTGAAGTTGACAGTCCCACCCAAATTGCCGCGCAGGTGAAAACAAATAAAACTCTGAGGGCTAAAGGCGCTAATGTTGCCTCCGGCGCACCAATTAATGGGTCTTTATCCCTGACTGCAAGGCGCAGTAAAGTAATGCCGATCGGCGCTGTAAGTAATGCTAAACTCAAGTTAACTAAATCGCGAGAAGTCAATTGAAAATAGCGCTGGCATAACAGAGTAATTTGTTGAAAAAAGGATATGGATTTTGATTTGGGAGGCATTGCAGATTTTTGACCGTCGGGATTGCCGGTGCTGAAGTGATTGACAATATAATTTTGGTATTCTGGAGATTGTTTGAATTTGTCAGCCCAAATTTTAACGCTGGGTTCTCCTATTTCTAATTCGCTGTAAATGTCGGCAAAATCTCCGGTTTTAACTCCGAAAAAATCTAGGGCTTCAGTTGGCGGACCGAAGTAACAAAGGCGTCCGCCGCGACCTAGAAAAGCGATACGATCGCACATGGTAATATTTGCCGTTGCGTGAGTTACTAAAATTACCGTCCGTCCTTGACTTGCCAGTTTTCGCAATAGTTGCATCATCTTTTTATCCAAACCAGGATCGAGTCCTGAAGTCGGTTCGTCTAAAAAGAAAAGTTTGGGATCTGCTAGCAATTCGACGCCGATACTAACTCGTTTTCGCTGTCCGCCACTGAGTTCTTTTACTAAAGAATTCCGACGGTGATTCATTTCAATATCTGTTAAAGTTTTGGCGACTATTTGTGGAATATCTGCATCTGGAGGCAAGCGCAATTTAGCTGCATAGGTTAATACTTCGGTTACTGTTAAATCTGCGTGAATTATATCATCTTGCGGTACGTAACCGATTTGACTGCGGTAAATATTGAAGTTTTTGCGTAAGTTATCGCCGTTGAGAAAAACCACACCGATCGAAGTTTTTTCAATCCCTAACAGCGCGCGCATTAAAGTAGATTTGCCCGCACCGCTACCGCCGACTAAGGCTACAAATTGACCTGGTTCGATCGCGAGTGTAACTCCATCTAAACGCTCGGAAATGACTAGATTGTAAGCATCCAAACGAATGCGATCGCCCCGGTCTTGCATCTCCAACCGATCGCTGCGGTAAATTAGAGTAAAAGGTCCGATCCGAATCGCATCTCCCTCGGACAATTTCACGGAATTTATCACTCGCTGACCGTTCACAAAAACGCCATTAGCACTGTAGTCTCGGAGAATATAATTGCCGCGATTATCTCGATCGATTGTGGCGTGCCGTCGGGAAACAAGTGGCGCATCTAATTGCAGGGTAGCGTTAGGATCTCGCCCCAATAAAACCGATCGATTTTGCAGGTTAATTGACTGCTGTACTGGAGGTGCAACTTGATACACCTGGGGATTATAATAAGTAATAATAACTCGATCTTGCGGGTCGAGTCCGATGTGAATTTTCGTGCCATTTTTCAAACAATAACCATCATTAAGTGTAATCCGGGCGCGATCGACAAATAATCCATTAGTGCTGGGCTTCTGTCCGTCTCCGTCAAAAATCCAGTAATTATCTCCTACTTGGCGCAAAATAGCATGAACCCCAGAAACTACCCGCCATTCTTCCGGCAGAATTACATCTGCCCGCGCGCGATCGCGCCCTAATATATGCTGTTGGTGTTGCAACTCAAATTGAATGCTTTTTCCTTGATAATTTAATACTAAATACGGTCGATCGCTCTGAGCAGTCGGTTGTCCTAAATTACCTTTCATGTTTGCATCGCGGTTTATCTACTTAGTTTTTTAGCATATCAAAATTATGGCATCCTCAACTTAGAGATTTGTGTAAATTTATTTACTTGAATTAGGGGTAATGCTAGATTATAATAGATTTCAGCAAATAACAGTTAAATAGGAGAGCTAAACGTGACAGCATCACCATCAAAACGTCAAGCGCGCCGGGGTCGAATTTTCCCGGAACACAACTGGTCCCCAGAAAGAATGGCTAAACATAAAGCTGAACGGGAAGCATTGGGTAAACGGTGCCGCGCAGTTTTCGATCGGGTCGCACCCGAATTAATCACAGACCACTACAATTGGTTTATCGTCATCGAGCCAGATAGCGGAGACTACTTCATCGATCCAGAAGCTAATGTAGCAGTCCAAAAAGCTTGTCAAAAGTACGCTATGAATATGCTAGGTACTTTACGGCTTAACGAAACGGGAACCTGCGGAATGATATGATTTCAGGCGAATTCGGCGACATCGGTCAGTTATTTTTTGAAATAGAGTTAATTGCTGATAGCGGTGAAATTTTTCCGATCGAAGTAATGCTAGATACAGGTTTCACGACTGGCTGGCTGGCAATTAACTCCCAGGATATAGAGGTATTAGAATGGCCTGTAGTTGAACGCCAGCGATCCATGCAGACAGCAAGAGGTGAAGAATTTTTCGATATCTATGCAGGCAAAGTTTTGTTTGACTCAGAAGAGTTTGATATTCCAGTTGTCGCAGGAAGCGAACTTCCCGAAAATTTAATCGGTTTGGAGTGGCTGAAAACGCGCAGATTAGTGGTAGACTTTCCATCGGGCGTGCTGACACTGGGATAAATTTGATGAAAATTAAAGTAATGTTGAAAATTCGCTATTTGACTGCTACTATATCTGCGCTGATGCTAACACTATCGGCAGGATGCGCCGCTACTAAATCCCCCGAACTCGCTGCTTCTATCCCTTCACCTTCCCCCTCACCTGTCGCTGCATCTTCCCCGCAGCCACCCGCCCCACCAAACCAACCGCTAACAGTTGCTGCAAGCACTCCCGAAACGGCAGCAAATACCAAAATCCAAACTTACCTTAACGAACTGGCAGCGCAAGGTTATGCCAAAGAAAATCAAGGAATTTGGATGCAATCAGGCAATACTTTATTGGCCAACCATCAAGGAACAATTCCCTTACCTGCAGCTTCAATAACCAAAGTAGCAACATCTTTAGTAGCCCTGCAACAATACGGACCGGAACATTTATTTGTTACTTCGATCGGCACTAACGGAAAAATAGAAAATGGCGTCTTAAAAGGCGACTTAATTATTCAAGGAAGCGAAGATCCGTTATTTGTTTGGGAAGAGTCGATCGCCCTCGGCAATGCTTTAAATCAAAAAGGTATCAAACGAGTCACAGGCAATCTCATTATTGTAGATAAATTCTACATGAATTTTGAACTCGATCCGCTCAAATCTGGAGAATTGCTCAAACAAGGATTGAACAGTCAAATCTGGCCGACAGAAGCCGCCACCCAATATCAAACACTACCT
>JBOFTL010000962.1:0-7061 GCA_051652045.1 Microcoleus sp.
ATAAAAGGTATGGATCGCCGAAATTTAATACCAATTTTCCCAAATCGTGCAACAGTAGCTTATACAGATCGAATCTAATTTCATAGACGATCGCAGATTAGTATTGTAGCAATTTTTTAGAGAAATAGTATAATACCAATTTAAAAAAATACTGCAACAGTATTCTGATTCCCCCCCCCAATGCAGCGGGGGGGTTAGGGGGCAAAGAGTGTTGCATTATTTTAGAGAAATAGTATAAGATCCTTACCAATTACCAATTACCAATTACCAATTACCCACAAAAATTCCCGTTCTTACTGACAGAAAAGAAAGAATCTCTATCCGATAAGAATCGGGAACTTAGGAAAATTGCGAGTTTTTAGTCCGAAATTTTGAGCGATAAATTCAAGCTTAATTAACTCAAAACATAGGAGTCAATTAACTCTTTTTCTGACGGTCTAACTTGGCTTTCCATTCAGAAATCGCCTTCTGAGCGCGATCGTAACTCTGAGTATCCGCCGGCACCAACGAAGCAGCCGCCACAGCCTCCTTCAGCTTGCCACTAGAAGCCCGCAACTGAGCGATTTTCAAAATACTTTCGCTCCAATTCGCGATCGATTGCTGAGCCTCCGCGTGCAGAGGCTGATTGGGACCGATCGTGCTAGCTTTCTGGATTGCCTGACTGTAAGAAGAAGCCACACCGCGCTTCACTTCTCCTTTCGCAGCAGCCAGCACGGCAGCATTAGCCTGCTGCTGTTTTGCCAACTGTTGCCACTGAGCGATCGCCTCCTTAGACTGGTTTAAAACCTCCTTATTCGCATCAGGCATCAACCGTGCAGCCCCGACAGCACCCTGGAAATCTCCCCGAGCGGCACGCCCGTTAGCAATATCCAAAATTGCCAAGCTCCAGCGTTCGATATCTTCCTGAGCCTGCGGGTAAACTGGGTCAGTAGGCGGAATCGTCCGAGCCTTAGACACAGCCCGATTAAAACTCGAAGCCGAAGTATTTCTGAGCAAAGCTTTCGCCTCAGCCCACACTTCCCTGCTCGTCTGCGGCTTTTCCTGGGGCCCCGGTTTTGCGGTTACGGGGACAGTTTGATTCGGCGATTCTTCCGCACCGCCCGGTAGAGGCTGTTTTGAAGTTTCAGAACCACCACCCAGTATCGGATTCGCAGCAGATTTGTCTGGGGGCAGATTTTGACCGTTCTCTGCAACCGGACGCGAATTGCCCTCATCTCCAGCAACAAAAATCGATCGATTCGTCAGAAACACGCCTAACAGCAACACTAAAGCAGTAGCACCGCTCCACAAAATAAGCTGCTGCAAAAATGATTTATCAGACGCCCCGTTATCAGCATCATCAGGTTTGGGCGCGGTGGGTCGATCGTCCCCACCGCCTGCTGGTGCTGTCGAATTGAGCTCGGAGACAGTTGGTACTGGAGTCTGCCGATCCTCAAAAGTCCGCACCGCCGCAGGCAATTCAGCTTGAGCCGTAACTCCCGCCCGAACAGCACGAGGATCGGACCCATCAGCCTCAGCCGCAAACATCATATTGCCGTTGCGCCCCGCAATAGCAGCAGTCGCAACATCCAAGCCATCCGGCAAAATCACCAAATGAGCCTTACCGGGAGGATGCACCACCATCAAAGGCTCCTGTTTCGGGCGTAAATGATGGTCGCACAACTGCGGCAGTCGATCGCTCAAAAAGCGGTCTAAACCCTTAATCGTCGTACATTGCCCCGAGCGCAGCCCCTCCAGCAGTGCCGTTGTAAAAAACCCTTGGCGCAAAGCCGAGGTTTCCCGCGAAACTTGATTCGGGCGGCAAGAAAGTAGTGTCGGAATTTCCATAGCCCTTGCCAGCTCAGCAGTTTGAGTCCCGATCGCGTCCCCCGCTTTCATGCTTTGACTGCGGTTCATATCCGCCAGCACCAACACCGTTTCCGTAGGAGCATTTTTCAACGTATTTAGCAGCAACTCTACTGGAATGCCCGTACCCTGAATATCAGCAGGATTCCCATCAATTGGCATCAAATAATCTTTGCCTTCGTAGCTAACACCGTAGCCGCTAAAAAAACACCACAGCAAATCCCCTTGCTGTACGTGCTCGCTACACAACCTGCGGGTCAAATTCAGAATATTTTCCCGGTTCGGATAAGTTGGATGCCCCCACAGCGACGGCGATGCATCCGTCATCAACAGGCATCCATCCGGCGCAAAACCCGCTTCTTCCACCAAAAAAGCGCACAGTGCTTCTGCATCCTCTTGCGCGTAACTCAAAGGCTGAAGCAACTGATATTGATTTATTCCTATTGCGATACAAGCGTGATGTTTCATTTTTTACTTTCTGCCTAAAGACCCCGCCATACCTAAATCGGCTGGCGTTCTGAGGAAAGGCCTGGCAGGGGAGATGCCTCTCCTCAATGTAATTGCGATCGAACCAAGTACAGTTTTTTATTCAGGACTTACGCACGCGACCGCAAAAACCCGGTTTCTGGATCGAGTTCGAGTTCGATCGGCCTCGACTCCCTATTTTGGGGAAAAACAGTTTTTTGTGTAATTCAGGTTATTTTTCCCGATCTTACCCGCTCCTGCTGTATCCATAGCATTCTTGTGGGGTTAGCATTTTGCCAGCCCGCAGGCTGGTTGTCCAGTCATTCAAAAAACCTAGTCAGTTAAGACTCTTGGCTGGTCAGGACGGCTTTTTAGATTTCTCTTTCAAGCCTCACGCCTTGAGGCTGAGGTTCCTGACATCCAGTGTTTAGCAGAGAGCCTAAATTGCCGACATGGCTACCCATCAGTAAACATCGTGCAACAACCGCACTCTATTCCTGGTGCTGTATTTAACATCAGGACAGCGCACAGCTTGCACAAAAGTTGACGTACTCCCCGCGATGAATCGACGGGGATTCTTAAAGGTAGCATTCCGGCGGATTGAAACCACGCCTTCATGCTTTCTTTTTCCTGTTTCAACGACGGGTTAAAACCCGCGCCCGTCACGTTTCACCCTCCGACCAAAGGTAGGGGTCCTCACGCTCCCGTACTAATCAGATAGCACACAGCAACAGACTCTCCACCAAATGCGATAAAGCCCTTGACAAAAACCTCTGGCTAATTTCTGCCCAGTCAGATTCGCAGTCTGCCGGGACTTCTTGTCGATCGTCATTCTGCGTCGGTTTCTACGGTCTATGTCTCTGGCCGGATTGATGAATTTCCTGGCCTTTGCAATACCGTCACGACCGACAATGGATGCCAGGGAGGCGTTGTTTATCCCCAAATCGACGCTGCAAACGTAATCTGAATCCTGTCGCTGGACTTTCCCGATTTTGATGGGCATCGAAAGCTGACAAGTTCTTGTGTTGACCACTGTGCTAGTAAAAGTATTTGGGGTGAGGGTTGCCTGCGGTTTGATGAATCTTTCTTAATCGCATTCACCCGTTCTTTTGAGGTTAAATCTGCGAACTTTACCCACCCAGTATTAACTATCAAAACCAAAGGTTTGAGGAATTTGCGGTATTCTTGCACGGTCAAAATCAACTGACAATTATTAATTGTTAACTGTCAACTGTTAAAGTACGGTGTTTGACATTATACCATAAAGTAAGGTCTATTGCCTTGCTAATTTTAGCTAAACAGACGGGAATCCCCACACTATACTGCCTCGGTTAGTGTGGGATGAGAGTCGCGTGAGTTATTTTGTAGTCGTTCGATCGCAATCCTATTTTGCCATTAATTCCATTAATTAAAAGTATATCAACTTTTGTAAAGTTAATTTACAAAAGTTCAACTAATGAAAATTTATGCAAGATTGGATTGAAACGAGCGAAAGAAGTTGATATAAAAATAAATGAAAATACTGAATCGATCGATCTTATTGATCGATCGAACAACAAACTCAAACAACAGGAGTAACATTATGTCGGCTGCAGAAACTTTCTTGACTTTTAGCATGGCTTCAATTTTCGCGGTAGCTACTTTAGCGACTTGGTTGCGTTTTACTAATCCATCTTCTGCTGCTAAACGCAATTAGATATAAATTGCTATATTCCCGCGTATAATTTTGCCACGTAAACTGTGTTAATCTGCTGTGTTAATCTGCCGTGTTAATTTGAAAGCAGAAGGCAGAAGGCAGAACCTACAGACAGCAAGCGATCTCGCGATCTATATCTTAGATTGAATTAGGTGGACTTGCTGAGTTTGCTGCGTTAATCAGCTTCACCTCGCTTGAAAGCCTTTAAAACTGCTTGCTGGCTGACTGCTTGGTAAATCTTAGCAAAATGCTGTTTGAGTATTTCAGCAGCAGGAGAAGATTTGCTAGCCGTTCCTTTTCCCTCTGTTGTGAGGGGAATCGGTCCCAAAATATCTAACACGGTTTCGCTGCTTGGTGGCGGTACGATCGCTACTAAAGATGATTCTAACTGCTGGTTGTATTCCCAAAATCGATCGACCTTTGGCACATTAGAATTCGGAGTAGGGGAATTTGCAGTTGAGTCTAGCTGTGAATTTTCTTCTCCCCCCGCACCCCGTCTTTGGCGGAGTGCGCTTAAAATTTGCTCTTTTGTTCTGCCACGCAATTGAAACAATACGAATGGATCTTCACCGAAACGATCGCCCAATAAATAGTATACTGCACTGATGTGTTTGCAAGGGTTTTTCGGATCGGGACAAGTGCAGCGCGATCGCACCTCTGATAAGCTTAATGGAAATAGTGTTTTGCCGGCTGCTGCAAATACATCTTCTATATTGTGGGGCATTTCTCCTGCTAGTAATTTAGCAGAAAATACTGCTCTTTGAGACATATTTTCAATTACGTAATCCCAATCTTCGTCGCTTAAGGTATCGAGTCCCAAGGAAACTTGATAGGGTTTGGGATCGGTTCCTTGAACTAGGGCAATTACTTCTTTATCCGGGAATTTAATGCTGAGAACTTTGCCTTCGCGGGCGTATTGCCAGCCGCGTTCTAAACGCTTTTTGAAGCGGTAAGTATTGATTAAATCTAGCCATTGTTGCGTCCACCATTCTCTGTCAATCATAATACGAAGGAAGAAGGAAGAGGGAAGAAGGAAGAAGGAAGAGAGAAGCAGTAAAAAGTAAGAGGGAAGAATCTATCCTAGAATAGCAGAGCGATCGCACTTGTTCGTAGTGATGACTTCAGTCCTCAAATTAAGGACTTCAGTCCTTAGTACAAACCTATTATTCGTCTTCATTTTCAATAATAGCAGATCGATCGAGAATTAGTAAATTTCTCAGTTGGTCTGTATCCAATTCCGTCAGCCAGTTTTCACCTGCAATAACTACTTGTTCGGCCAAAGCTTTTTTGCTTTCTATCATATCGTGAATTTTTTCCTCCAAAGTACCCGTAGATACAAACTTATGTACTTGCACGTTACGAGTTTGACCGATGCGAAATACGCGGTCAGTTGCTTGATTTTCTACTGCCGGGTTCCACCATCTATCGTAATGAAAAACATGAGTTGCCCTAGTTAAATTCAAGCCAGTTCCCCCCGCTTTTAACGATAAAATCATAATCGGCGGACCTTGCGGATCGTGTTGGAATCGATCGATCATTTCTTCCCGATGCTGTTGCTTAATTCCGCCGTACAAAAATAGAACTTCTCTCCCTAAGTGCCGCTCTAAATGAGGTTTTAAAAGCTTTCCCCATTCAGCAAATTGAGTGAAAATCAAAGCTCGATCGCCCTCAGCCAGAACCTCTTCTAACATTTCCAACAGCCGCTGCAATTTACCAGATTCTTGAGTCTTAATTTCCCCGAATTTCGACTTTGATTCAGCAGTTAAAAGTGCCGGATGATTGCAAAGCTGCTTTAATTTTACCAGCAAAGCCAGAATCATACCCCGGCGCTGAATGCCTTCGGCTGACTCTAATTCTGCCATTGACGATTCGACTATTTTCTGATACAAATCAGCCTGCTGAATTGCTAGCCCACAAAATACATTCATTTCCTGTTTTTCCGGCAAATCTTGGATAATTGATTTGTCAGTTTTCAAGCGGCGGAGGATGAAAGGACGGACGAGAGATCGCAAACTCTGCAATGATTCTCTGTCGCCGTATTTCTCGATCGGAATTGCAAATCGACGCTGAAAGAAATTGCGCGGCCCTAAATATCCCGGATTCAAAAATTCCAAAATCGACCACAATTCTTGCAGTCTATTTTCTACCGGAGTTCCCGTCAGTGCAATTCTAAAATCAGCCTCGATTTGCCGCACGGCTTGCGACTGTTTCGCCTCGGAATTCTTGATGTTTTGCGCTTCATCTAAAACCACTCCCTGCCATTTAACGCCTTGAAATTCCTTAGCATCGCGAAACACCAGAGAGTAACTGGTAACGATTAAATCCTTGCCCTTAATTGCCGCTGCAAATGCTTTACCTTTAGCACGTTTTTCCCCGTGATGAACTAACACTTTGAGTGTCGGGCCAAATTTCTTCGCTTCACGCTCCCAATTTCCCAATACTGATGTCGGACACACCAGTAATGTAGGTGCTTCTAAGGCTGATTTTTCTTGTAAGTGCAGGAGGAAAGCAATTAGCTCGATCGATTTTCCCAGCCCCATATCGTCCGCGAGACAAGCGCCCAATCCCCAACGTTCTAAGAAAGCCAACCAGCCAGCCCCTAAAGCTTGATAAGGCCGCAATTGTCCTCGGAAATTAGCTGGAGTTTCGATCGGGCTTACCACCTGATTATCGCTCAAAGCATTCAACAATTCCTGAAGTTGACCCGCTGCTTCAAAATTCACCACGGGCAATTTTTCAATTGTTTGAGTATCGCCCGAAGCCAAACGTAAAGCATCTTCCAAAGAAAGACTCATTTTGTCTTTGCGACTGGCAAAAAAAGTTTGAGCCGCTTTCACATCCGGCGCGCGCAATTCCACCCACTCGCCGTTAATTTCCACCAAAGGCGAATTCAGGGCTACCAATCGATCGAATTCTGCTTGAGAAATCCGCTGTCCCCCAATCGTCAGTTCCCATTTAAAATTTAGCAAACTTTGCAATCCCAAACCGCCCTTGCCTCGCCTTACTAATTCTCCGACTCCTCCCCTTGCTAAGGGGGGGGTGGGGGGGGTCGTGT
>JBOFTL010000963.1:0-5379 GCA_051652045.1 Microcoleus sp.
ATGAGACCATCAAAATTAAGGCTATCCTCACCCCATTCCCCTGTCGATTCGAGTTCCCCAACGAAGTGAAGGAGACAACCCCTAGAAGCGTCGTAAAGGCGATCGACGGTGTTAGAATCCTACGCTTCGTTACGCCGCCTGTACCGGGTGATGTAGTGGAGTTTAGAGGTTATATCTGGAAAGTTTCAGGACGCTTTCATGAGGATGTCAAAGTCAAAGGTTCACCCCAAAAAGACCGTATGCCGATCGTCATCACTGAATACATTGGAGTCTCTATGCCTGATGAATCCCCATAATGAGCCCTCGACGCGACATCACCACACGCAAGCTACTTCTCCTCTGGAAAGCTTATTCCAAGTTCCGTAAACCTCAAATCTCCCCATCTACCTACAAATACGACTATCAGAAGATAGAGCGGTTCATCGATCGGCAAATGCCAGATTTCAACACCTCTATCAGGATGAAAAACTGGGCAAACCAGCGCTATTCCCACGAAACAGCACGCCGCTTTATCCAGCAATGCAACGCTTGCTGCGAATGGGCGCGCCTGGAGGGACTTCACCCATACAACCCTTTCGAGGGCATGACCCGGTACTTTCAACCCAAGAAGTCAAACCGAACCGAGTACCGGGCCTTCAACACCGACGAGAGAACCGCCATAATCACCCGCTTTGAGGAGTGGGATAACTACTACACTCCATGGGTGAAGTTCCTCTTTTACACGGGTTGCCGTCCATCGGAAGCCGCTGCCATGCGATGGAAAAACGTGCACCCTAAACTGGAAAGCATCGACATCGTGGCATCCCTCCGACCGGACACCCGGCAAGAGCAGGGCACCAAATCAGCCGATCGCACCTTCCCAGCCGGGGAGAAACTGCGATCACTCCTCTGGTCTCTCCAGACGGACAAGGCAAACTCAGAAGCGCTACTCTTACCAGGCGTGAAAGGCGGTCCGATGAACTACCACATTTTCCAAACTAAGCACTGGAAACCACACCTAACGCGCCTATGGGAAGACGGGGCGATCGCTCAAGTGCTTTCCCAGTACCACACCCGCCACACCTGGATCACCATGGCACTGGAGAATGGATACAGCGTGGCAGACGTGGCTTACCTCTCCGGGAACACTCCGGACGTGATTTACAAGTTCTATGCCTCAAGACGCAAAATAACTGAAGCACCTGATTTTTAACTTACGAAACCACTGAAAAGCCCCTCTAGAGATAGAGGGGCTTTTTGTTGCGAATAAATCACTATAACCTATGCCAGGAGGGAGACTTGAACTCCCGACACGTGGATTTTCAATCCACATATTATACCATTCTCGACTTACCATGCTATCCATCCTCAGATAGGTTCATCAAAGCCTCTAGAGCTTGAATTTGAAGCTCTAGGCTTGACACCGTGCGCTCTACTGCCTGATTGATCGGCATCACCCCGTTAAGCCCCATCCTGAGCGTGTTACGGGCGACGATCGCCGCTTCCCGTTGGCACAAAAAAACGTCCCGACAGTAGTAAAGCGCTATTTGACCGATCCAGCGTTTAAGCATCAATTTTCGCCTCCACTTTGGCTACTCGCTGACAGAGTTCTAGATGGTCTTCCCGATACTGAGCGCGATCGGATCTGTATTCCTTAAGGAACTCCCGGAAAGAATCGTGATTTTCAATTAAGTCCGATCGGAGAAGCTTGAAATCATGAGATGCGGCATATTCAGCAGCTTTCCCACGAACGCGACGACGAAGAAAATCTACCCCTAGAGCGGCAGCTGAACCGATCACACCACAAAGCATAGATCCAAGGGTTAAATAATTGAGAAGATCATCTATCCGAGATGGTGATGGAAGAGACATAGCAATGGATTCACTGAGAAGATTTTGAGTCATTTTTTTGGACAGAGATACACCAAAATAGAAGCACGAGTACCCGATAACGCAACGCGCTATCGGGTACTCGTAACCCAAACTAACTAAGCAGGAACAGATGGGGAATTATCCTCATCCGGAGACCAATCGTTAGCACCAGTCAAAGATGGCACCCAACCATTGGAAGACTGAGAAATCTTCGGTTGATTCAGGTTTCCATCAACGAGATAGACAACCCGTCCATTCCGATATTTTGCAGCGGTGACAGAGAAGTCAACATCAACCCATGCAGCGCCCTCTTTCCGTTTAAGCAAGCC
Source organism: Microcoleus sp. (assembly GCA_051652045.1). Classification (GTDB taxonomy): domain Bacteria; phylum Cyanobacteriota; class Cyanobacteriia; order Cyanobacteriales; family Microcoleaceae; genus Microcoleus. The sequence goes on from JBOFTL010000963.1 coordinate 2,181, forward strand.
GTTAAACAGGCTAAAGAATACCCCATTACCGATATCGGTACCGACACGATCGCTATCAGGGTCAAACGAAACCGAAGCCATCTCGGAACCCGCGATCGCACCAGCACCAGCAGGGCAAATTACGGAAACCGCTCCGTTATAGTCAGCCGGTGCCAACTCGTAGAAGCCGTTAGGTTCCAGCACGGCGATCGCGCTTGCTGCAGTCGCGACATCGGATAGGCAAAGGTAAACATCGAACGCGCCGGGATTGCGCATGACAAAGCCCGTTCGGTTATCGTTTGCCGTTGCCAAGACGGTGCTAGTGTTAGCCACCAACGACACCGCAACGGGACGGGTGAATTTGGTGGAGTTGTCCATTTCCGGGGGGAGTTGAATCGAAATCGGATTGACTAAGCTCATTTGCTGCCTATGGAATGAATCTATATTGGATAGGTCTACGTTTGACAATCTTGTCCCGCCCTCACAGAACCGCAGATATCCTGTAAGCCTTCCGGACTGAGCTTCACGAATAACCCAGGGGACAAGTTGAATGAAGACGTTGTAAGGGGCGAGGTTAGCCAACTGGAGAATCTGATCGTGAACCGATAGATAGTGTCCTTTGGGATGAGTCACCCCTACGTGTGTCTGATGAAGATAGCCAAGCTGGTTCCAGGAAGTCCTGAGACCGCGTAACTTGACCTCTACCCGAATGAGTGAGTTTTGATAGTTTCCAGGGACGTTAATCACCCCGCTCTTGGTTGACTTGTTGAGATTGACGAGACCTCTCGATATCCACCTTTGAGCCGACAGGTTAGTACTCACAGAGAACCCTACTTACTGATCACTATTTGGCTAGACGACCGCCTTTTTCAGCGAATCGCTTATCGGAGATGACATACTGATTGCCGTTTGGCCACCTCACCGCATAGACGCTACTCCCAGTCAAAGCGGCAACAATATAGGACAAACTTGCGCGTCCATGCACAGGAATACGGTGCCATATCATGTCACCCTGGTCTTTGCCCGTGGCGTCAAGGGAGCCTGTCGTCATCTCCACATATTTGGAGCTAACACCCTTGTTGAGGGTAGATCCAGTCAGGATTTTCTTCTGAATCCCGCCTTTCGTTTTGATATTTTTAACTTTCGAACCAGCCGGCGCTGCCTTGACTTGGGGTAGCTTTAGCGCATCAGCAACAGTTTTGAAAACACGAGATTGTAACTCTACTGTGATTTTGGTTTTTTTACCAGCAACCTTGGTGGAGACTTGACGCTTACCAAACGATACGGTGACACGCGGTGTGCCTTTGGGGATTTTGGGCATGACTAATAACCTCTAAATGGGATAGACGATTAAGCCAAGCCGACGAACGCTTGAGGAGTTAACTCGAGGACACCAGCCGCAGTGCTTGACAGAATGAAAGGTAAGTTGTTAACGGCTAAGTCCATCGTGCCGTCCTCAAGATTGGGCGTCATAGAGATATAGGCGGTTCTGGTTTCAGCGGGCTGGGCAATCTCACGGGATTGAAGGACGGAAAAAAGGCGCTGAAGTTGAGCCTCGGCAGTGAGCAATGCATCGATACCAGTAACAGGAGCAGCCATGGCAAACCTCAAAAAAAGTGAATTAGAATCAATACTGTTGATAGTAGGCATTGAATAAAATTTACGCAACAATTTAAAGGCTACGGAACTATATAGCCGTAAATATTAATAGCCTGGATTTTATCAACCTCATTCCAAATAAGCCCTCCACGCAGGCTCTGAATTCTTAAATCCGTCACTGTAAAAATCTGCGTAGACCGGCTTAACTAAAACCTCGTTGAATTGAGTATTACTGGGTTTACTCATCTCCTGGACATCCTTGAGGTACTCAGGTTGTATGAGCAACTTGACAGCAGCCCAAACTTTTTTAGCCTCAGACTGATTAAGGGCATTGACAACGAACTTTGTCCCATCGAACAAGATCCATTCACCCCGCCAGTTACCTTTTTTGTAGGCTGGGATTTTAGGGTTCTTGATAACTCCTTTGTAGTGAGGAATGTGCATTGTGTAGCTACTAGTACCATTGACTGGTCTGAAGATTACAGCTAATTGAGGGATGCTTGACCCAGGTCTCTTTGCGTACCACTCGGGCACGGACGCAACAGGTACATCGGATTGAGCTGCGATCGCAACTTCGATTTCTCTTCTACTACGTACTCGGATAGTTTTACGCTCCTTCAACTCCTTCCTTGCAGCAGCTATATCAAAATCAGGCTTAATAAGCAAGCCATCTTCCGATCGCAATTCACCAGCTTCTAAACTATGAAAAAGTGAATCTAATCGAGTATTGATTTTTTTCATCTCATTTGAAATGTATTTAACCGAATCAATCATCGCTTCATGCGATCGGATTTGAATAGGCTTGAATCGTCCTGTTTCTTCATCAAAGGATTCAACCGTCACCAGTTGTTGTAGATCTTTTAAGTAGCGACAGGGCATATCTTCCTCATCTTCAGGATATGGGTTATCGGGGTCATGGTCATCAGGTAACCGGGGGCGATTATCAGATGGACACACAACAAGTAGATGCCATTCATAATGGGCACTTTTAGCATATGAAGCGCCTTCAATTGTGTAAGCTTTGTTCTCGGATTCTCCCAAAATATTAAAAGTTACCGGAGTATTTGGGCGCTTTATTAAATTTCCTCCCATCCCAGGCAATTGAGTCATCCAGTAAGGACTTGATGTACTAGAAAATCCATAACTAACTAGTCCTGGTGGATTACTTTTCTCTCTTTTCACCTCCCATTCTGGCTTTTGGTATTCAGGCAAGTATCCAGCGTCGCCCATATACCAAGATGTAGCGTTAATCAGATTGCCAAGCAACCCCCCCCAAATTGAAAGCCAATCCATCCCCAATCCCGCTTAATTTTGGGATCTTCATACATGATTGCAGTCCAACAGGTCTCGGGGTTATCAGCCCTCCCCGAGGGAGACCATATCGGGCCGTCATATGGATTCTCCTCAGGCTCAGCATCAGGTTCTCCCTCGGGGCGCTCCCATCGCTTGTAATACTCATCGACCTCCTCCGGCGTTGACCATGGCCGGGGATAAGGATTTTCATTCGGATCGGGCTTCTTAAAAATATCGGGAATGGGAAATTTTAAGGGAAAGCGCCATGGGCCAGATGGCATGAATGGCATGGGCTGCTCCCGCTTCCACCGATTCTTCTCAAGATTCT
>JBOFTL010000964.1:0-2411 GCA_051652045.1 Microcoleus sp.
GTACTTCCTCGCATTAAAGTATTGTTATAAGTGTTTTGCACTGCTCCAAAATCTACTAAGCAGACTGCCCAGTCTTTTTGTTTATGCGAATTGATGGGCGATTTGAAAACAATATTCTCTGGTTTAATATCCCGGTGAATAACAGGTGGTGTCTGTGAATGGAGATAAACTAAAATCTCCAAAATTTGTGTGGCAATGCGTTGAATTTCGGACTCGCTAGCGTGCCAGCCACTTTCGACTAAACTTGCTAGAGATTGCCCTGCTGCCAGTTCTTGTACTATATAAAAACAACGGTTGTCGGGAGTATCGACATAAAAATAATCCAAATAACGCGGAATTCCCGGATGATTCAAATTTGATAAAACATTGGCTTCTCGTTCAAATAGTTCTAGCACTTTCCAGTCGTTCATCTTCTCTAAAGATAAAGCTTTGAGTGCGACTCGCTGCTTGGTTTTGAGATCGATGGCTTCGTAAGTTGTGCTACTACCGCCTTCTCCCAGCAGATTTTTAATCTGATAGTGCTTGACTGAGTTATGGGGAATTTGTCGAACGATATCCATAGCGTTATCCTGGGTTGATGAGTACCAAAAAATATTTTATATTTTGGTTTTTAAAAGCCAAATTTTGAGAAATTTATGCAATATGAATTGAGCGTTTGAGTATATTTCAAACACAAGTCAATCGAAAAGTCAATGACTGACTATGTATATTTGCTTAAATTTCAATTACCGTATTTCTATGGATAGCTTACCCAGAATTTTGGAGTGTCATATCACCTTTAACGAAAATTTGCGTCTGTGTACTTTCTCATTTCTGGGGAACGAAACCCCAGAACAATGCAATCTTTGGAAATTCCTGCACTAACAAATTCATGGATAATCCCATCTTCTGTACCATTGCGAGCTAAATGGTATCGATCGCAATGTATCGATTAATTGGACTTGATTAGTTTTTTTATAAGCTAGGTTTAGCGATCGCCCTTATTTCCCAAAATAACCAAAAGGACGATCGCTCTCTAAATTTAACTTATACCAAATACTTCAGCTAAGCCTAAATTTTTACACGGTTTCTATTCGGATCGAAGTATCGCCTGTCGATCGCGTAAAATAAAATTAATTATCTGGCAATTCTGTTGCTTGTAAAACTTCCTTTGCCCAAACCTGATTTTCTTCTGACAGGGAGGGTACGGGATCTCGATCGTAATCGATCCGATAATCATAGCCGGCGCGATCGTAAATACCTGCGAACAATTCCGGTAAGTTAACAATAGGTTCTACATCTTCTTCGCGCAATGGTAGCGGAAATACAGGTAGAGAATCGCGCAAATTAAAAGCATAAAGTTCCGCAAAAGGACGCCGATCGCTGCGACTGACTAAAACCCGATAATCGCTTTGAATGGAACTGTTAATTACGGGCATCGGTTCCCAGCTTCGCAACAAGTCAATTTCTACTAAATGGGTTAAGCTACCTAAAATACTCTGGCGTTTTTTGATATAAGTAAGTCTGCCTTCTCCACTGCGTTTGTTAACGGGAGAAAGAATTTCAATTGTTGTGACAACTTGTTTAGTTGTCATTTCTCGCACTTCCAGATAAGCCTGTTTAATTTTTGCAGGAGTTGGCACTTTGACGGTAGCAGGAAGTGTAACAGCTACAGTAGCAACTGAACCGGTAGCAACATCGGGACGATCGGATTGACGTTTAATCGCTACGTCGGGGATACCAACTAACAGCGAGTCGCCGCTACTGTTACTGTCATTGGGTTCGGTAATTTCATAGATGCGTTTGTCGATCGCGACCTCATATTTAGGGCGAATTTGAGGCATGATGGAATCAGCGATCGCGATAATTAATCGATTGTGAGTTTCCTGCCAAAAATCGGGGTGTTCTAAGTAGGGGTCCATTCCCGGAAAGGGTGAAGGCATAGGACAGAATTCCGATCTATTGATTTTCCAATCATTTTAGCACTGGGTTCGATTGACTTACCTCCGTTAAATCCGCCGCAAGCGAATCCGTTGCCGAACTTCCTTGTGCCATACACTAAACCTAAATCCCGAAACCAACTCTTTCTGCGGTAAATCAAAAAATTAGTTATTTTCGATACAATTACGGACTCAACACTCGATCGCGCCCCTTAATTTTCGATCGGGATCTAAAATTCCCCTAAAGTTCGACGCTCTTTCCCAAAACCCTTCCTAATATAGAAACTAGGGGACGATCGGTCTAGTACCCGATACAGGAGCAAATGTCAAGCACCTGAAGGACCCAAAAGAGCGAGCCGCAAGACAGGGAGGACCTCAAAATCATGGTACACGCGCCGACAGCAGAAAGCAGCACCAGCCCGAGCGATCGGGTGCAAGCCTTAGACCGCGATTGCACGACTCTATCCCGTCACGTACTCCAGCAACTCCACA
>JBOFTL010000965.1:0-2368 GCA_051652045.1 Microcoleus sp.
GACTATGACTATACAACAGGATTCAGATTTAGGGTTGAAGCTTGACAATTTTAACAATTTGCACTAGATATGGCGATCGCTCTTCAACAAGCTCTACAGTGCGATCGCCCAAAATTTCCCCAGCGAATATTTGTAGCAATAAATATTTTTGTAGTGTATTGTAGTATATAGATAAATACTTGGTTTATTTTCTATGTCTCAAGACTCTACCGATCGCGCCATTGCTGCATCAGTAGCGATCGCCTCTAAATACGGTATAAATGTTAGCGAGCCTCAAATTTTAGCGGATGCTTATTCAGTGCGAGTTCACCTCAAACCAGCACCAATAGTCGCCCGGATCGCTACGATTACTCCTGTATTGCGCTACCCGATCGAATCCTGGCTGTCACGCGAGATATCGGTTGCTGAATTTTTGTTAGCAAAAGGCGCTCCTGTAGTTCCCCCCAGCGATCTTTTACCATCTCAGACACACAGCCAAGATGGGTTGTTTGTGACTTTTTGGCAGTACGTTAAACCAGTATCCGATGTTGTACCTGAGTCGGAAACAGTCGGCAAAATGCTTGCCGAATTGCACGCAGTTTTACGCGATTATCCGGACGAATTGCCGCTGTTAGCACCGCCATTAAATGATATTTCATGCGGAATAGAACGCTTGCAGCAAGCTGGTAATATTGTGAGTGCTGGGGATTTGGATTTATTACAAGAAACTTATAATACATTGCTACCTAAGTTAAAAAATCCAATGGGTTCGTTACAACCATTGCACGGCGACGCGCACGCTCGCAATTTGATTCCGACAGCAACAGGTTTATTGTGGAATGATTTTGAAGATACTTGCACGGGTACTGTTGAGTGGGATTTAGTTAATCTTGATGATGTTGGCAAAAAAGCCTATGGAGATATTCCCGATGCTAAAATGTTAGAAATCTACCAAAAAGTACGGCAAATTCACGCGATCGTTTGGGTATATTCACTATCGCCGGAGTTTCCTGATTGGGTGGAATATGTTCGATCGATGCTTGATGATTTGCGCGGTTGCTAATCAGCATTGTAGGGTGCGCACTGCGCACCTTACGCTTACGCCACTAGGCCTGTAGGGTGCGCACTGCGCACCGCAAACAATGCCAAATCCCTGTAGGGTGCGCAGTACGCACCTTACGCCTTGCACTAGATATATGGAAATTATAATTTGAGAGTTAATCACTTATTAGACATCTGGTAAAAAGGCTGTGAAGAACAGGCTGGACGGCCTGTTCCGCAATAATTATGGGAGATGTCTATTACTTAGGATCGTGGATTAAATAACTTCCGTAGGTTGGGTTGAAGCATGAACCCTCCGCAACGCGGGGCCCAACGTTCGAGCGTGGTGTTGGGTTTCGTTCCTGGACCCAACCTACAAAAAATGCAAGTTATTTAATTCTCATTCCTTATTAATTTATCAATCAGCGTGTCCGGTTACTATCAAGACTAATAGTGTAAACCACCAAACGATCGGTCTGATTAATATTGTTGATATCGGCACGATTAGAATGAAACCTGCAAATCTCAACCCAACCCTGGGTATTTGCATAAACTGCAAACTGAGTGGCACTGCAATTAGAATGGCTACTACCCAATTCAAAATAGGTGTTATATTATTCCAATCAATTTCGGTAATATTTCCGAAGAGATTGGCTAATGGATTGGTTAGAATAAGCCAAATTCGATCGAAGTCTGTTAAGCCCAGAGAATTTTCTATCCAGATATCGGCTTGACCGGGTTTGTGGCGGTAGTCATTAAAACCGCCGCATTGAAACGATTGTTCGCTGTATCTAATATTACACAGCGGTACTTCAAAGGGTTCTACCTTAAATTCAATCTCAAGCGATCGACCTTTCAGGTTCGTTCTACATCGATTGATGTTATTGGAGGCATCTTTCCCATCACATGAAAAAGAATGTCCGGATACGATTGTAATTCGATGACCTTCACGAAGGGCTAACTCAGAGCTAGACCCTTCGCCAATTCTCAATTCTGCAACCGATCCAGCTACAGAAATCGGCCCGCCCCAAAACATGATGCCGATCGCAATAATTAGGCAATAAGTGACGATCGCAAAGGGAGAGTGTGGCAACCTTTTTTTTAGATTCATGATTCGAGTTCAATTTTAAGGAAAAGAACTTTAATGAGTAGTTAAAAACTCAATACTCGGTACCAGCGGATCTTGAACGATTCCCACACCATTAAATCCCCAACGTTGGAGTAAACCTTTGAGTTGGGAACCGGAAATCGATTCTACCCCAAATCGATCGGCTATATCCGCTGCATGGGCATTCAGATAACTTAATGCCTCATAGTCTTCGCGAAACATCAGCAAGAAACTCACTGC
>JBOFTL010000966.1:0-3868 GCA_051652045.1 Microcoleus sp.
CTTTAGCTTTTTTAACAGGCGTTTCTCCCAATCTGCTCGGTCCTGAAGATTTTACTATTTTGCCGACTTTGATCTCATTTTAAGGTGAAGTCGCACATATTTTGGCTTACCTTATATTCCTAGATATAGCAATCCTAAATTAGTTGCGATGGGAGCATCTCAGTTTTGCATTTACAGTGCGAGCGTCCCCGCTCGCGTGCTTGTACGAGCACGCGAGCGGGACGCTCGCACGGAAGATAAAAAATGCTTCTTGCAAAACTGAGATGCTCCCGTTGCGATCGCTTTTGGGAATTCTCTATTTTTTGTACTTTTATCTTCGATCGCATGGGTGTTCGTATTTCATTTGGGATTGCTATAGCGCGCAGAATCTACTAGAATATATTATTTAAGACTGCTCGATCGACTGATAAAATTTACCGATCGCATCGTAAAAATCCTATCGTAAAAATCCTATCGTGAAAAACACCGCACAACTCATCAAATCATTAACAGCAATTATTTTAACCATAATTTGCCTGTTTTCGCAAACTGCTATCCAACCGGCAATAGCTGCTGAAACCGCCAGCAACACCTCTATCTACCAACAGCGCAACATCCACAATCCCGACGGAATTGGCAAATTTTACATGGGTCGAGAAATTGCTAAAGTCATGGGCTATCAAGGCGCAGGCTGGCTGGAAAGACCTTCTCGCGGAATGGAAGAAAAATCAGCTCGCTTAACTAACAATCTCGATTTAAAACCGACCGATATTGTAGCAGACATCGGCGCGGGAACCGGATATTTTAGCTTTCGCATCGCTCCCTTAGTTCCCCAAGGAAAAGTCTTTGCAGTTGACGTTCAACCAGAAATGCTCAATTTTCTGGAATTAAATAAAGTAGAAAAAAACATCTCTAATGTCGAGCCAGTTTTAGGCAGCATTGACAATCCGAACTTGCCGGAAAACAGCATAGATTTAGCTTTGATGGTCGATGCTTATCACGAATTTGAATATCCCAGAGAAATGATGCAAGGAATTGTCAAAGCCCTCAAACCCGGAGGCCGCGTGGTATCGATCGAATTTCGGGGCGAAAATCCGCTGATTCCGATTAAAGGCTTGCACAAAATGACTCAGAAACAAGTAAAAAAAGAAATGGCAGCCGTCGGTTTAGTATGGAAAGAGACAAAAAATATGTTACCGCAGCAACATTTAATGGTGTTTGAGAAACAAGCTCAAATTTCAAGTTAAAAAAGAAACCAAGTTTAGCATTTTTTAGCGTTTTTGTCAACCGACAAAAGACTGATTTATGCGATCGGGCGAGCGATCGAACCTATTAATCCTTAAGATAAGCCTTAAGTAAGCCTTAAGATAGACATTTTACCAGAAATACCATTTACAATTGAAAACCGATAACCCAGAGGCGCTTGCTCAATTGTTCGAGCGAAAAAGTGTCGCTACTAGGAGGTACTAGCGTGAACATTCCCAGTTCCATCCTCACCATGCTCGTTGGTATCGGAGTCACAGTCATCAGCCTCTGGTACGGCCAAAATCACGGTTTATTACCCGTCGCGGCCTCTGACGAAGCATCTGAGATAGACGCACTATTCAATACAATGATGACCCTTGCTACGGGATTATTTTTAATAGTCCAAGGAATCATTATTGTTGCTGCAATTAAATACCGCCGCCGCCCAGGAGACAATACAGACGGACCTCCTTGGCACGACAATTTACCCTTAGAAATTCTCTGGACTGCCCTACCGGCAGTGATTATTTTAGGAATCGGAGTCTACAGTTTTGAGATTTACAACTCAATGGGAGGCCTCGATCCGATGGGCGCTCACGATCGCGGAACAATGCAAGCTCACGCTAACATGAAAGGAAGTGCGATCGCGGCCACGCTATCAGATACACCGCAAATTAATTCTCCCACTCCGCCCGCGAAACTCGTTGCTTTAGGCATCGGTGCGTCTCCAGAAAACGAAGCAAAACCAGCAGATTTAGTGGTAAATGTCATGGGTTTGCAATACGCCTGGATTTTTAGCTATCCAGAAAGCGGCGTTACTTCCGGCGAACTGCATATGCCAGTCAACCGCGACGTACAGTTAAATATCTCAGCCCAAGACGTGCTGCACGCTTTTTGGCTGCCAGAATTTCGCCTCAAACAAGATGCAATTCCGGGGCGGCCTAGCGAATTAAGATTTACAGCTAGAAAAGTCGGCGAATACCGCATTGTTTGCGCTGAATTGTGCGGCGCTTATCACGGCGCGATGAAAGGCTTAGCAGTCGTTCACTCGCCAGAAGACTTTGATAAGTGGCTGCAAGAACAGCAAGTTGCTAGCAACCAAAACTTAGAACAAACAGTTGCACTCAATCCCGACAAATTGTCAGAAGGGGAATTTTTGGCTCCCTACACTAGCGAACTCGGAATTAACTCCGAAACCCTCAAACAACTGCACCCAACTCATCACTGAAAACCGCCCTTTCCTGAATCTAAAAAAAGTTCGGATTAAGGAATTTATTCCAGAGGAAAAGCCTAGAAAGAACTGAAGTATTTAAATGCAAACGAACCCAAAGCTTACCGATCCTGTTTGCTTACCTCTTCCTTCTTCCTTCTTCCTTCTTCCCTCTTCCCTCTTCCTTCTGCCTTCTGCCTTCTTCCTTCTTCCTTCATTTTATGACACAAGCACAGTTCCAAGAAACCGCCAATATCGAGGCTCGCGGAACAGCACCGGCCGACAGACATTGGCGCGACTACTTCACTTTTAATACCGACCACAAAGTAATTGGAATTCAATATCTGGTTACAACTTTTGTGTTTTATCTAATCGGCGGAGTGCTAGCAACTTTAGTGCGCACCGAACTCGCCACTCCCGATTCCGATTTTGTCAACCCCGAACTCTACAACAGTTTATTTACCGTTCACGCAACGGTGATGATCTTCCTGTGGATCGTACCTGCAGGGGCCGGATTTGCTAACTTTTTGATCCCTTTAATGATTGGGGCAAAAGACATGGCATTTCCCAGGTTGAACGCCGTAGCATTTTGGCTGATTCCGATAGCTGGCATCATGCTGCTGAGCAGTTTTTTTGTGGGAGCTCCGCAAGCCGGCTGGACTTCCTATCCGCCTTTGAGTTTAATTACAGCTCAAGCGGGAGAGGAAATTTGGATTCTCAGCGTTTTGATCCTGGGAACTTCTTCAATTTTGGGATCGGTGAATTTTGCCGTTACCATTTTTACGATGCGGATTCCCACGATGAGCCTCAATCAAATGCCTTTGTTTTGCTGGGCGATGATTGCAACTTCAGCGCTGGGTTTAATTGCAACTCCAGTATTAGCTGCCGCTTTGATTTTGCTGTCGTTTGACTTGTTAGCAGGAACGGCATTTTTTAATCCGACAGGCAACGGCGATCCTATTGTCTACCAGCACTTATTCTGGTTTTATTCGCACCCTGCAGTTTACATTATGATTTTGCCCTTTTTCGGGGTAATTTCAGAAGTTTTGCCAGTCCATTCGCGCAAGCCAATTTTTGGATATAAAGCGATCGCATATTCCAGTTTGGCTATTAGCTTTCTCGGCTTAATTGTCTGGGCGCACCATATGTTTACAAGTGGCACTCCCGGCTGGTTGCGGATGTTTTTTATGATCGCAACTATGGTCATCGCCGTGCCGACAGGAATTAAAATATTTAGCTGGTTGGCAACTATGTGGGGAGGCAAAATCCGCCTCGTCAGCGCGATGCTATTTGGCATGGGTTTTATCTCAACATTTGTCGTCGGCGGCATCACCGGAATCATGGTAGCTTCCGTGCCTTTCGACATTCACGTTCACGACACTTATTTTATCGTCGCTCACTTGCATTACGTGTTGTTTGGCGGTTCAGTGTTTG
>JBOFTL010000967.1:0-1528 GCA_051652045.1 Microcoleus sp.
ATTGCAAATGCGCGGCATGAAAGAAAACTTTGGTTGGGATCTTTCTGCTGGGGAATATATCAAGTTGTACAAGAGTGTCTTGGGGCTACCCCTGGAAGAACCTGCAACGGAAAAAGAGCCAGAATTAATTATTGGTTAATTCAACTACCCAGCGTTAATTTCGTTATGCTTCCCCACTTTTCGATCGGGTGGGGAATTTCGCATTTTATTCGAGTTTTAGAATGCATCTGTCTGGGATTAGGAACGAAAATTAGGAGAGCGATCGCAAATCAAGCTTTACCACCCATTATTTTCATTACGAAAAAGCATGAAGCTTTAACTCAGGAACTTGATTTAAGAATGGAACGGCGAAAGCTTGACAGTAGGGCATCAATTTCGGGAGTTCATCCCGCAGCAATGCGATCGCAGCATCAACATCTTCACGATCGGAATATAGATGCTGCAGTTGATATCCTACCAAACATTCAGGAATTTCAGCGCTTCCGAAACAGTTCCGATCGACCCATTCGATGAAAGCTTCTGCCGCAAGATCGCATTTCAAATCTAACAAATAAGCTCGGATCGAGAATTCCTCTGAGTAACTGAGCGACAGCAAAGAGGTTGAGATCGAGCCTCGATTCAAACATACCGCAGCACCTTTAGCTGCAACCTCCAACAGATCGCAATTAGGGTTATCCTGAGCTAAAATTTGAGCATCAGCCCAAGCAATCAGATTCCGATCGGAAACAATACCGATGTTCCAAAGCGTGAGTGCAATTGAAAGAGGTGTTTGCATAATTCAAAAACTGCAATCATTCAGTATTAAAGTTTTTGGCTAACCGCACAAATTCAAATCCTTAATAGCTGGAATACTGTAATCACAGGCATTCGGTAAGGTTAAACTCTGCCAGTGTAAAACCGCGATCGCCAATCCAACCTGCATTAATAAGATGATAAAATGCACCCGCCGCTGCTGAATCCAGACAATCCAGCCATAAGGAAATACTACTAAAGCACCGCGAGTACAAATTCCCAACATCGGATTCCACATCAAACGTGACATTCCAAAACTGCGCCCGTGACTGTCGAGAGACAATCCTGATGAGGCATAAGGTTTGAGCAACGCCATTGCAAAAAATAGCAAAAGCAATCCATGAATTCCCACCAGCATTTTAGCTTCGCCCGCGTGAAAGACATGAGCCGATCGAATTCGGTACAGTAGAAAGCCATACCAGGGAATTAACAAGCAAATTATTAGAATGTTCATGGTCGATCGCAACAACTTATTTGATGTCCGGTTAATTACTTGCAATAAAAATTGTTTGCAGTTAGGAATTCAGTCCTGACGAGGATTGGGGATAAGGACTAAAGTCCTTACTACGAACATATTTAAAATTACCTCGATCGCGCTCAAAAGATAGAATACTCAAATTATGAATGACAATTACGATGCCCTTTGACGATCGCCGTCTTAGGGATTGCATCACATCGGACTCCAGGAGAACCAAACCCGCTATATTGGTCAAAACCGCCCCCAACTTGCAGGTCT
>JBOFTL010000968.1:0-4831 GCA_051652045.1 Microcoleus sp.
GATTTTTTTGATAAGTTCGCTGTAACTCATGGTGTTTGGCGCATTGTCGGCAAACACCGGGCCAGAAAGCAATATTCCTTGAGAAAGCACCAAACTGCCCAGGATGCGCCAAATCTGCTGTCCGGGAATTGATTTTTTATGACTGGAATCAGACTTATCTTTTTTGGCGGTGAGATGTCCCAGCCATGAGTGTTTCCAATAATTTTTCATCAAAAAAATAGGTTTGAAACCCCGTCCTTTTAGAACGGATTTACAGTTACCACTACACGGGGGTTACTAGATTCGGTGTGCTTTTGTAATGCACTTTCAGCGGGACAATTACCGTTTCAAATCTTTCACCCTGTACGCATAGTGTTTTGCTACCGAAGTAGCCTCCCTTTCGGGGTAATGTTAGCCTCGCCAATGTTTAGTGAGCTTGTTAGGCTGGCAGCACCGTTTCAGTGACCTTAAAACTGTTTAACCACCAACGACAGAGAAGCCACTGCGGTCTTGGGGAGCCACTGCGGTCTTGGGGTTTCCCCAAGGGTCGCAACTGGCGTGTTCCCCCAAGGGTCGCAAGTGGCGTCGGGGGACTGGCTACGCATCCACAAGGTGTCGTGACTCAAAAAACGTAGACCTCGAAAGTCTTAGGCTGGTCAGAACGGCTTGATGATTTCTCATTCAAGCCCCATCCCTTTTAGGGCGGGGTTCCTGACATTACTTTGCCCTAAGTTGAAGACTGCCAAGAGTGACTGCTTTTGGTTTGCTACTTTCATTTATCTTAACAAGATGCTGGGTTTTGGATGAGTCGATTTGTTTGATGCCAGAGCGATCGACCGAGCTGTACCCTTTCTGGTACATCCCTCTGAGATCTTGCACAATTCTGAAAAAACAAGCGAGAAACCGGGTTAGAGACGAAAAATACGCGCGATAGTGCAGATTTTTGGCTTCCAAGTGCAGTTTTTGCCAATTTTTCCTTCAATCTCAAATCTCAAATCCCAAATCCCCAATCTCCAATCGTTAGCCGGATTGTCTGGGAAGCCTGCAGTGCAGGCTTCGCCTGCAGTGTAGGAGTAGGTTACGATCGCTAATGCACCCGGCAAACTAGAGCGATCGCTTCTTGATTTTCCAGCAGTAAACCGTATTCTAAACCTTCAACAACTGCCTGACAAGAAGCGTCTAAAATATTAGTAGAAACTCCTACAGTCGTCCACCGCTGTTCGCGATTGCTAGATTCTACTAACACGCGAGTTTTCGCATTAGTTCCCGCACCGCCGTCTAAAATCCGTACTTTGTAATCTGTCAGGTAAAAATGCGCGATCGCCGGATAAAAATTCACTAAAGCTTTGCGCAAAGCGGCATCTAAAGCGGAAACCGGACCGTTTCCTTCTGCTGCTTCCAAAATATTTGTACCGTTGACTGACAATTTCACAGTTGCCAAAGCCGCACAATCTGTGCCAACTTTATCGCAGTGAACTTGAAATCCTTTTATTTCAAACCACGGTTGCCGCTGTTCCAAGGCCGATCGCATTAACAGTTCAAAACTCGCTTCAGCGCCTTCAAATTGATAGCCTTGACTTTCTAATGTTTTCAATTTTTCCAGGATTTGGCGGCAAGCAGGATTCGCGCGATCGAGGTCAATTCCAAAAGTCCTGGCCTTAGCTAAAACATTACTCAACCCTGCTTGATCGGAAATTACAATGCGGCGGCAGTTGCCGACTTTTTCCGGTTGCAAATGTTCGTAAGTTAGCGGATTTTTTTCCACAGCCGATACGTGAATTCCGCCCTTATGAGCGAAGGCAGAAAGACCGACAAAAGGCGCGCGATCGTCCGGTGCCAGATTGACAATTTCACTGATCGATCGACTGGTTTGAGTTAATTTTACCAATCGATCTTCGGCAATGCAATCATAACCTAACTTTAACTGAAAATTGGGAATCAAAGAACACAAATTAGCATTCCCGCAGCGTTCGCCGTAACCGTTAATCGTTCCCTGAACCATTGTTACCCCGGCTTCTACCGCAGCCAAAGCATTAGCAACCGCTACTCCAGAATCATCGTGAGTGTGAATTCCCAACTGCAAAGGAGTGGGGCGATCGTTTTGCAAACTCGCAAAAACATCCCGCACGACGCGATCGATTTCACCGGGCAAAGTACCGCCATTAGTATCGCAAAGCACCAGCCATTCAGCACCAGCATCCCAGGCCGCTTGTAGAGTTGCTAGAGCGTAATCTCGATTGTGTTTGCAACCATCAAACCAATGTTCGGCATCGTAAATAACTCGCCTTCCCTGACTCCGCAAAAATTCGATCGTATCTCGAATCATCGCCAAATTTTCATCAAGGGTCGTTTTCAAACCTTCAATAACGTGCAAATCCCACGACTTGCCAAATAGCGTCACCCAGTGAGTACCTGCGGACAAAATAGCCCGCAACATTTCATCCTCAGCCGCCGCCTTTCCCGGCCTTCTCGTCGAACAAAAAGCCACAACTTCTGCTTGAGTTAAAGGCTGTTCTTTCAGCTTCCAAAAAAACTGTACGTCTTTAGGATTAGCGCCGGGCCAGCCCCCTTCAATAAAGGGAATTCCCAAACTATCTAACTGGCGCGCAATCCGCAGTTTGTCTTCGAGAGATAGAGACAGTCCCTCGCACTGAGCGCCGTCACGCAGGGTGGTATCGTAAATCCAGAGCTTGTTTGTCATGGAGAGTTAATAGTGAGAAATTTTTCAGATAGGAAAGAGTTCGGACAAGATTTGGGATTTTGGCAATCGAACGCTTTAGGGCACGTATCTCGTTCCAATTTTGTCTGACCCTGAGTCTTGTTTTGGTATTCTATGACTTACCATATTAAATGAATTTACTTGCACTAAATGCGGCAATCTACAGGAAAATTAACATATAGCAATTCTTGCAGGAGTCGTAAATTTTTTACCCCACCCCAACCCTCCCCTTACTAAGGGGAGGGAGTAAGAAGAAGTTCACAAATGATTTAGGATCGCTATAGATATAATTGGGGTAAATTTCTGTGGTTAAAGTACAAGCACAAGGAAAAACTGTTGAGTGCGATCGAGGGGCGAACCTCCGTAGAGTTTTGCTCGATAACGGTATTGATGTCTACAACGGTGGTGCCAAAGTCATCAACTGTCGCGGCATCGGTACTTGCGGCACCTGCGCCGTCACCATCTCAGGGGAAGTTTCCGAACCTCAGTGGCGCGAAACAGCCCGACTTTCAATACCTCCCCATTCTCCTGCATCCGGCCGCCGTTTGTCCTGCCAAACTCGGGTTTTAGGCGATATTCAGGTAACAAAATATGATGGTTTTTGGGGACAAGGTTCGGAAATTGTTTGGACTCCTGAAGCCTAAATTTTCATGACATCAAAATGTCCGCATTCACTCATATCATATATCGCTTGCGATCGCTTAAAACGGTGCGTAGTGCGGGCTTAAGTCAGTCTATATCTGGACTTACGCACAGACTTTATCAGTAGGGTGCGCAGTGCGCACCTTACCGCTATAAGTAGTGTTTTTAACCATTGTTTGCGTAAGTCATGTAGATGTTGCAGGCCCAATTCCATACTACAAACTAATCTTATTGCAATCGATCGATCGGACGCGATATCATCATAAATCCGAATCTGTTAACCTCTTTATTTGTAAGTTGCGACGCACCTAATTTACTCGACCTAATTTACCCGATTGTAAAAAACTACAAAAACTCCATGAATTCATCTCCAGATATTCTAATTATTGGTGGCGGAATCATCGGTCTTTCCCTAGCAGTTGAACTGCGATTGCGAGGCGCATCTGTCACCGTTATCAGTCAAAATTTCAAACAAGCAGCCGCTCGCGCTGCCGCCGGAATGCTGGCTCCCCAAGCCGAACGAATTCCTCCCAGTCCGATGTTAGATTTATGCTTAAAAAGTCGCGCGTTGTATCCCGCATGGGTAGAACAATTAGAAGCGATTACCGGATTAAACACCGGATATTGGCCGTCAGGAATTATTGCGCCTGTATGCGAAGGTGAGCTTGACGATCGCTCGCAATTATCTAGCTACAATTCTCGATGGTTCGATCGAGCTGCAATTAACCAGCACCAGCTTGGATTGGGTGAAAAAGTAATCGGCGGTTGGTGGTATCCAGAGGACGCTCAAGTTGACAATCGCGCTTTATTTCAAGCACTGCAAGCTGCGGTTAAAGAATTGCAAATCGATATTATTCAAGACCGCGCGATCGAAATTATTCGCCAAGGTAATAGAGTTTTTGGTGTGGAAACAGATGCGGGAAAACTGCAAGCCGATCGCTATATTTTAGCAACAGGTGCTTGGTCGGAAAAATTATTAGATATTCCTGTTTGTCCGAGAAAAGGCCAAATGCTGTCAGTATGCGTGCCGTCCGATCGTCCCGTCACTCAGCCGCTGCAAACAATTTTGTTTGGTAAAGGAATCTATATCGTGCCGCGTCAAGATGGCAGAATTATTATTGGTGCTACTAGCGAAAATGTAGGATTTACACCGGGAAATACGCCTGTAGGAATGCAGGTTCTGTTAGCAGGAGCGATTAAATTATATCCCGAATTGCAGCATTATCCAGTCCAAGAATTTTGGTGGGGATTTAGACCTGCTACTCCTGATGAATTGCCAATTTTGGGAGCTAGTGCTTGGGAGAATTTAACATTAGCAACCGGGCATTATCGAAACGGTATTTTGCTGGCTCCGGTGACGGCGAAATTGTTGGGCGATTTGATTTGGGATCGAGAGCTAAATCCGTTGTTAGCAGCTTTTCACTATTCAAGATTTGGTGAATAGGAGAGGGGAAGAGGGAGAGAGGGGGAGAGTGGGAGAGGGGGAGAGTG
>JBOFTL010000969.1:0-21361 GCA_051652045.1 Microcoleus sp.
TTTTTGTAGTGGAAGATGCGATCGCCACTTTACTGTCTGCGGTAACTCCTCTCAATAATCCCAGTTTGACTGACACTGCAAGCGGCCCATCTGTGGCGGGCGACGGACAACCTGCACCGCTAACCCTTCACCCTGCTTCTTTTAGTGGGGGAACTTTAATTATCGATGCCGGTGCGACGACGGTGGAATTGGCTTTAGTCGATTTGCCGGACGATTTGCAAGAGTTGACTCATGCTGATTTTACTTGCCAAAGTTTTGAGTTTGGTGGCAATGCTTTCGATCGAGACATTATCTGTCAGTTGCTTGCCAAAAATGAAAATCTCGACATGAACCTTGCTGTACCTCGTCCGGGACATCCAGATCTGCCAGTTCGCTATAAATTAGAGCAACACTTGCAGAGTTCTGATTTCGGACTGCAATTGGTGGCTGCTGCGAGACATTTGAAAGTGATTTTGCAGCATCAAGACAGCTTTGTTTTGGAAATAGACTCGCAACACTGGGAAGTCAACCGCCGGGATTTAGAAACTGAGGTTTTGGTACCTTTCGTGCAGCAATTGAACCGCGAATTAAATACTTTGCTGAGTCGGGTGGGAATGTCGGCGGTGGGTATCAATCAGGTGATTTGTACTGGAGGAATGGGTTCTTGGCCTGCTATAGCCCGCTGGTTGCGGCAGAAACTCCCCAATGCGATCGTTTTTCAAGACTCAGAATTAGAGGGCGATCGAACTGTGTTTCCCGCCTCCGATCCAGTATTTAACAATCCAAATTTTAACTGGAAAATCTGCCGCGTTGCTTGCGGATTGGCAAGCTTGCCTCTTTACCCTCAAATTTTAGATTTGCAGCGACAGCAATACAGTGATTTTTTTCTGCTGTGGGAATTGATGCAGGTGATGAAAGCTGACATTTTGAGTTTTGAGGAAATTTTGCAGTTATTGCAGCGGGCTGGAGTTAATACCCGCAACTGCGAACCCCGGATTTTGGAAATTTTGGAAGGAAAATTGCCCGAAGGAGTTGTGCCGCAGGAAACAGATTTATTGCTATTGAGTGAGGAGTCGAGACACAATCCTGACTGGCAAGAAATTTTAGCAGAACCGCTGTTTTTTCAACAAGTCGATCGAGGTTATCGCTTGAATGTCGAACACGCCGCAGTTGTCCGCGAATACCTAGGCCAAATTGCCTCCGGAAGCCAGCAAAAATTGTTGGAACCTTTAACTGTCGCTTGGGAAGCCCGAGTCGCGATCGATCGGTAGTTTTACTGTAATTTATGCAAGTTGAAAAAAAAATACATAGAAACTTTATAAAAATATTCTAAATTTTAAAGATTGTGCAAACCCAACCTGCTCAGAGGCTTGAGATTTCTAGAGTCTCGTAAGATAGGTTTAATACGTAGTTTATCAAGTCCGGGTTTGCGCCCTTATTTTTTATTCTCTGAAAGAGGAACGAAAATTAACTGCTTAAGCGGTTTCAACCGTTTAATTGTAAAGGGGGTAGTCAACCCGGATCTAGGATGAATCCAAATCGAGAGCAAGAGCGATTGACAATCGCAATCAATTAACCAGATTATCGGCAATGCTTTCTTCACTTATTCAGAAAGATACTTACAAGGTACGGGTATCAAAAAGATCGGTACACCGCTCAGTAACTAGCAAATCAAAACGGTCGATCGATATTTTAGGCGCATTGGTGGGACTGGCGATCGCATCAGTAGTAGCTGTCCCGGTAGCGGTGGCCATGCTGATAGAAAATCCCGGCCCGCTGCTGTACAGCCAAACGCGCTGCGGTTTCAGAGGGCGGCGTTTCAAAATCTGGAAATTTCGATCGATGGTTGTAGGTGCAGATCGGCTAAAACACTTAGTTACAAATGAAGCTAAGGGACATATTTTTAAGAATGAAAATGACCCGCGCGTTACCAAAGTAGGTCGCTTTTTGAGAAGAACGAGTTTGGATGAATTGCCTCAATTTTGGAACGTATTATTAGGAGACATGAGTTTGGTAGGAACTCGGCCTCCCACTCCTGATGAAGTTGCTGCTTACGATAGTTCTCACTGGCAGCGTTTGAATGTCAAGCCTGGGATGACTGGTGAATGGCAAGTTAACGGGCGTTCAGCAGTGAAGGATTTTGAAGAAATCGTGCGGATGGATCTCAACTATCAGAAAAAATGGTCTTTGCTTTATGACATTAACTTGATCTGCAAAACGGTGTGGGTCGTGTTAAGTAAAAGCGGTGCGTGTTAGTTAAGCAAGGTATTGTGGGTTGCTGTTTATTTTAAAATAAAGTTCCTTTCGCTTGGTTAAAACAAACTATTGTAAAACTCTCACAGAAAAAAGCAGAAATAAGCAAAAAGCGATCGGAAGGAACAAGCAGGTATGTTGCTAGAATTAGCGATTGGTGATGCTTACGGGGCTGGTTTTGAATTTGTCGATCGACCGACGATCGAACTGCATAACAATCTCAAGGGCTATCTCAGACATCCCCATCACGATATCCAACCGGGATGCTACACTGACGATACGCAGATGAGTTTGGCAATCGCTGAAGCAATTGTCAGTCAAAAAACTTGGGAACCGGAACTTTTAGCAGCTAAATTTGTTGAAGTTTTTAAGCGCGATCGGCGAGTTGGTTATTCTAGCAAATTTTACGATTTTTTAATCCAAGTTCAAGACGGAGCAGAATTCTTACAAAAAATTCGCTTTGCTAGTGCTAAAAGCGGAGCAGCAATGCGATCGGGCCCGATCGGAATTTTTCCGACTGTTAAAAAAGTTCTCGAAAATGCTACCATTCAAGCGGCACTTACTCACAATACGATCGATGGGATTAATGCAGCTCGATCGGCAGCTTTGATGTCGCATTATTTTATTTATCAGCTAGGTTCCAAACAGGATTTAGGCAAATTTCTGGAAAAGCACGTATTCGGTGAATGGTCGATTCCGTGGGAAGGTAAAGTCAGCACTAAAGGTTTGGATTGCGTCAGAGCGGCCGTTACGGCCCTCATGCGGAACGATCGCATGAGTACACTACTGGTAGATTGCATTAACTTTTCTGGAGATGTGGACACAGTAGCAACTATTGCTTTAGCCGCTGCTTCCTGCAGCCGTGAAATCGCCCAAGACCTACCGGAAAATCTGATCCAAGGATTAGAGAATCTCACCTACGGCAGAGATTATATCATAGAATTGGACAAACAATTAATGAATTTAATTCTTGAGTAAAGTTAGGGCGATCGGATAAAATTTACTCTCTGTAGGGTTCGCAGTGCGCACCTTACTGATGAATTTGATTGTTGAGTTAAGTTAGGGCGATCGCACAGAACTTACCCAAAAATGAAATAATCATCCGTGTATCCGTGTCATAATCCGTGTCGTGCTTTCCTTCTTCCTTCACTTATGAATTTACCTAATTTAATTACTTTTTCTCGATTGCTAGGAGTACCTTTTTTGCTTTACGGTTTGCACGCGCCAACCGTGCAAAGCCGCTGGATTTGTGTAGGGATTTTCGTCATAGCTGCGAGTACGGATTGGCTGGACGGCTATTTAGCTAGAAAGCTGAACCAAATTACAGACTTGGGAAAATTTCTCGACCCTTTGGTAGATAAATTGTTAGTGCTAGCACCGCTTTTAGCTTTGATTGAAATGAACAAAGTGCCTGCATGGGGAGTATTTTTAATTTTGGGTCGGGAGTTGACAATTGCGGGTTGGCGCGTTAACAAAACTACGATTTCGGGAGCCAATATTTGGGGGAAGTTGAAAACAGTAAGTCAGATTGTTGCGATCGCACTTCTAATTGCTCCTCTACCTGAATCGTGGCACTTACCCGCATTAATTGCTTTTTGGATTTGTGTCGCTTTAACCTTAATTTCCGGTGCGATTTATCTGTGGCCGGAACAACCTGATAGAGTTGAGAGTTGAGAGTTGAGAGTTGAGAGTTTTATATATTTGTATTGTCATTTTATTGTCATTGCGAACGAAGTGAAGCATAAGTCCTACGGACAGGCTTCGCCAACGCAAGGTTTTGGCAATGACGGACGATATTAACGGAAATTATCATTTTATCGTCATTGCGATCGAAGTGAAGGATAAGTCCTACGGACAGGCTTCGCCAACGCAAGGTTTTGACAAAGACGGATGATATCAAGGGAAATTGTCATTTTATTGTCATTGCGAACGAGAGTGAAGCATAAGTCCTACGGACAGGCTTCGCCAACGCAAGGTTTTGACAAAGACGGATGATATCAAGGGAAATTGTCATTTTATTGTCATTGCGAACGTAGTGAAGCAATCGCAATGTTCGGGCAATGACGGAGAATTTATCAGGGAAATAGGTAACGCAGATTTGGTAGTTATCCGTGAGCCCCGGCGAAGCATTTGGATATAATTATTTTCGTTGAATTCAAAGATTGTCGCCCAAATGCTTCGCCCCTACATACCTACATAGATAGATCGCAATGAACAAGTTTTTGATCTGCCCAAAATCAGCATTGTAGGGATAATTTCTCTGAATTTTTTCCCTTAATAATGACTTCCAGATTTCCGGTAATGCACTGCTGTCACCCCATCATTTTTCAACAAATGACCGTTATCAACTTTCGCGTAAACTACCCAATGATCGCCGCATTCCATCCGGCTGACAACCTCGCATTCGAGATAAGCAAGAGCATCATTTAACACCTTACAGCCGTTGCTAGCTTCCGTTGTTTCCAATCCGGCAAATCTGTCTTCTCCGGGAGCAAAGTTTTTCATAAATTGCTTGCGCAATTGCTGCCCTTCTGCCAGAATATTCAACACAAACTTATCTCCGGCATACATTAAAGCTTCGATCGCCCGATCTTTAGCAACAGCAATTGTCAAACCTGGAGGACTGAAAGTTGCTTGCGATACCCACGAAGCTAACATCGCACTGGTAACCTCTCCCCGCTTCGCCGAGAGCACGCACAGCGAACCAACTAATCTTCCCACAGCTTGTTCCGTGCGATCGCCCCCGGCTGCTAATTGCGGTTTTGGAGCCCGCTGTTTTTGCGCTTTAATCAAAGCTTGAGCGAAATCTGTTCCGGTTTCTTTGCACTCTTGAATTGTTGCATCCGTCGGCTTAAATTTCGCTCGAATCGGCTCAAATCCAATTCGATATCCGGCATCTTTTAACTTGCCTTCTACTAAATCTATTGCCTCACCACTCCAGCCAAAAGAACCGAAAACTCCGGCTAATTTGCTCTTACCTGCTGTAGATAAAACAATCCCCAAAGCTGTTTGAATTTGCGTCGGTGCGTGCCCTGCAAGGGTGGGAGTACCGATGATAAATCCCGCACATTTCTCAACGCTTGCTTGAATTTCTGCGGGTTCGGCAAATTCGCAATTGATGCTTTCTACAGCAACTCCTGCTTTCGTAATTCCTTTCGCGATCGCCTGTGCTAAAGTAGCTGTATTACCGTAAGCAGAAGCATAAATTAAAGCAACTGTCAAGTCTTTGGAATTTTGTTGCTGGCTCCATTCCCGATACAAATTAGTCATTTCGTGGAGTCCGTAACGGACGATCGGACCGTGACCGGGAGCGTAAAATGCTGCTGATAAATCAGCTAATTTATCCATTGCAGCCAGCACTTGTTTTGCTTGAGATGCGTGCAGCGAATCGTAATAATAACGGCGGTCTTCGCTGTAAACAACCCAGCCTTCATCAAACACTTGGTCGCCGCAAACGTGAGCGCCAAAAAGTTTGTCAGTGAACAGAATTCGAGTTTGCGGATCGTAGGTGCAAAGTTCGTCCGGCCAGCGGGGAGTCGGAGTTGCAATGAATTTTAAAGCGTGACCTTTGCCTAAATCGAGAACTTCTTCCCCCCGGACGATCGTAATATTTAATTCTTGTTCTGGAAAGGCCGATCGCAAACCGATTGCTGCTGGATTGGTACAAACAAATGTTAGTTGAGGAGCCAGTTCTAACAATTCTTTAATTGTCACCGATCTGTTAGCATTAAAATGCCCCAAAATCACGTAATCTAATTTTTTCAAATCTACCCGTTTCTGTAAAGATTCGAGATAGTTTTGAGTGAAAGATTCTCCCGGCGGATCGAACAAAGCAGTTTTGTCGGCTTGAATGATGTAGCTGTTTGCTGTCGTCCCCCTTTGCAGGGAATATTCTACTTCAAATTTGAGTCTGTCCCAAGTGCGCGATCGAATTGCTGCGGTATCTGCGGCAATTTGAACGAATTGTACGTCGCGGGGTTTGGCATTGGATGGTTGTGTGGGGATTAGAGTATTGACCATTAATTGCACCTATCGATATTGAGTGATATTGAGTTTGCTATGGAGAGATTGTTGGTGTGGCGAATGAGATTTTTTTTATTTACCGCAGAGGGCGTAGAGAACGCAGAGAGGGAGAGAGGAAATGTAAGGTAAGGGCGGTACCCCCGTGCCCGCCCCGAGGGATGGATGGGGAGAGTAGGAAAGCGGGAAGTGGGCGAAACTTTTTTCTTCTTCCTTCTTCCCTCTTCCTTCTTCCTTCGTTAATAGTGATTTCCAACTTTGCGGTGGTGAACTGCAGGAAGTGCATCGGTATTGGAGACGCGACCGTTATCGACGGTTGCGTATACGATATGGTGGTCGGTAAGTTCCATCCGGCTGACTACTTCGCATTCCATGTATGCTAAAGCTTCAGTCAAAATTGGCGAACCATTCGTAGCTGATTGGGTTTTAACTCCGGCAAATCGATCGGCCCCTGGGGGAAAGCGCTTTAAAAAGTGTTTCATTAAAGTTTGATAGTTACCTTCTTCGAGCACGTTGAGCACGAATTTATCACCGACGTGCATTATCGATTCGATCGCCCGATCCTTGGCAACTGCTATGGTTAAACCTAGGGGTTTAAAGCTGGCTTGCGTTACCCAAGAAGCTAACATCGCACCGCTAACTTCGCCTTTTTGTGCGGTAATGATGTACAGTCCGCCGCTGATTCTTCCTAAAGCTTTATCGAGGTCACTATCGAGGGATTTCATCTGTTTGACAGCTTTGTCCCGCGTCAACCACTGTCCTAAGTCGGTGCCAGCTTCATCGCACAGTTGATAAGTTTGTTCGCTGGGTGTTTCTTTAATTAAAATGTTGGGAAATGCTTCTTTTAAACCCAACTCTGTAAACTTGTTTCGCAGCGGGTAAATAGATGCGTCATCGCCACCGCCAGATTCGCACAAACCGAAGGATTGTTTGTTGTTAGCTGCAACTAAAATTGTGTTAATCGCAGCTTCGGCATTCGCAGCAGCAATACCGGTACTTGGCGGCGAACAAATGATGATTCCGGCTGCAGTACCGATAAGTTCGCGAACTTCTTGCAAGTCTGCGGTTCTTAAATCCATCATTTCCACCGCAACACCGGTTTTGGTGATACCGTGGGCGATCGCCTGACTGAGCCGATCGCTAAATCCGTAATCCGAGGTGTAAAATACTGCTACTGTGGTTTCTGCCTTGGTTTGTTCTTGGCTCCATTTTTTGTAGCGCCCGGTAAGTTCCACTACGTTGTGCCGCAACAGGGGGCCGTGACCTGTCGCCACTGTACCGATTTCACCCAAGTCGGCCATCCGCTTCATCGCACCGAGGACCGATCGAGCGTTGGGAGCCATCAAGCACTCATAATAAAAGTGGTAATCTTCCTCGATCTCGGCTAAGTTTTCGTCGTAGGTATCATCGGAACAATAGTGCATTCCGAAAGCGTCGCAGGTGAACAGCACTTGAGTTTTGCTGTCGTAGCTGAAGATAGTATCGGGCCAGTGCAAGTTCGGGGCCGAGACAAATTCGATAACGTGACCGTTTCCTAAATCTAGTTTGTCGCCATTTTTGACAATTAATCGCTCAAATGGTTGGTGTACCAGGTTTTCTAAAAATTGAATTGCTACTTTTGCGCCCACGACAATTGCTTGAGGTGCGAGGGCGAGTACGTCTTTGACTAAACCGCTGTGGTCTGGTTCGGTGTGGCTGATAATTAAATAGTCAATCTGTTTCGGGTCGATTTCGCCGGTCAGAGTTTCTAGATATTGCTGGCGAAATTTCTCGTGGGAGGTATCGACGAGGGCGGTTTTTTCGCCGCGAATGATGAATGAGTTGTAAGTTGTACCGTTTTTGAGTCCGAATTCAATGTCAAAGCGATCTCGATCCCAGTCCAAGCAGCGAATTGCTGTTGTATCAGGGGCTATTTCGACTTTTTCCACTGTCAATCTGCGTTGGACTCGTTCAGTCAGCGCTACCATAACCGGCCTCCTTGTCTGTGACGCAATACCTTATTCTTTACATTCTGACACGTTTCCTTTGTAAATATTTATAAAATTTCTTATCAGGGAGTTAAGTAAGTTCAAAGTTATTGATGTATGTAGTGGTTTTAGTTTGGAAAAAATGACCATTTGATAGTTGACTGTCGGAGATATTTATGGTATGTATCGGGTTCGATCGAACAGTGGAAATTTTGGGGGCGATTCCCTACGGGATAGCTTCGCTTCACGGGCAGTCACAAACTACAATGTAATTTACATTCTCATCTAATTAAATTTATTAAAAGCGTAAAAAAATAATGTCTTATAGCGAATTCACACTCAAAAAAGTCAAGCAAGACTTTCAGCTTACCTTAATAGAAGTACCTACTTTTATTGTTGCTGCTCCACCGATTCAGCCGAGTCCAGCCCTGGCTGAATTCATTGAAAAACGCCTGCCTCTTGCCCTAGCACTGAATACTGAAAAAGCGCGTTCGGAAATGATTATCTGTCCGATACTTCTAGAGCTAAAAGATATTTTTGAGCAGCAAATCAGTCTTTTTTCGGGTAATGAATTTATGGTAGATCCCTCTGTAGGACTTAACGGTGTTTGCGACTTTCTTTTGAGCAAATCTCCCGAACAACTTTTTATCGAAGCTCCTGCTATAATTGTGGTGGAAGCTAAAAAAGAAGACATTAACGGCGGCCTAGGACAATGTATTGCTGAAATGATAGCAGCTCAGCGTTTCAATGAAAAAAACGGCGACTGCACAAATAAGATTTATGGTTGCGTTACGACTGGGAATTTGTGGAAATTTATTCAACTCGAAGAGCGAACAATTACAATTGGTTTGAGAGAATACTCGCTGCCACCAATTGACGAAATTTTGGGAATTTTAGTGAGTTTTCTTGTCTAGTATAGATTTGCGTAAAAAAACTTAGTCTTTAAGGTTTGTGCAGGTTGCAGTAATTTCTTGTATTGTTAACCTGTTTTACAAATAGTCCGATCGCCAAAAAAGCCGTTATTTAAAAACAATATTTATGTCTTACAGTCAATTTACTCTCCAACAAGTTACGCAAGATTTCAATCTCAAAATCGTTGAAGTCAGGACATTTTTGCCACCGACGATCGAGCCTGTTTATCCCAACCCTTATCTGGCAGAATTTATTGAAAATAATTTCGATTTAGCCCTGGCACTCAACACCGAAAAAGCTCGATCGGAAATGCTAATTTGTCCGATTTTATTGGCTGCAAAAGAGGCGTTGGCGGGCAAGATTAGCTTGTTTTCTGGGGAAGACTTTACTGTTGAGTTGGAAACAGGACTTAACGGCATTTGCGATTACATTCTCAGTCGTTCACCCGAACAATTATTTGTTACCGCACCGGTAGCTGTAATTGTTGAAGCTAAGAAAGAAGATTTAAAATCGGGATTGGGTCAATGCGTAGCGGAAATGATTGCGGCACAAAAGTTCAACGCTATTAGGGAAAATTCAGTGCCGGCGATTTATGGGGCGATTACAACGGGAAGTATCTGGAGGTTTTTGAAATTGGAATACCGAACTGTTACAATTGGTTTGAGAGAATATCCAGTCATGCCGATCGAGCAAATTTTGGGGATTTTAGTGAGTTTTCTTACTTAGAGTTAATGCCAGCCAACACCAGGATTTTTTTATGCACTTACTACGAGTTCAAGTTCCTGATTTTCGCGGTTTAAAGGACATTGACATCACTTTTGAAAAGGATTTTTTTCCTAAAATTTTTCCGCTGGGCAGTCAAAATGGTGGCGGGAAAAGTACGCTATTGCAATTGATTTTTGCATTGTTGCACTGTTCTGTTGATGAGGAGAAAAAACCGTTTTTACAGAACCTGCTCCAGGGATTTAAAATTTATGATGGGGAAGACGCGAGAGTCTTAGCTATTATTGACATTTGGGATGGAGAAAAAATCGTCAAACTTGAATTTTATACTTGTAGAGCGGATCTCACATATATGGCTTCAATATATAAAAAGCTTGAAGATGAAATAGGCGATTCTGCGATTACAGATATCATGTCATTAGGTGAAACATATATCCTGAAAAATCACAGTAAAAATGATTACTTAATTGTAAATAACTCCAACAATAATCAACAAGAAGAATTCAAGCTAATATGTTATTGTGGCGACCTAAAAAAACAGGAAGGAGAATTATTTTTAAATGAACTGTCGCAGAAAATTT
Organism: Microcoleus sp.; assembly: GCA_051652045.1. Taxonomy (GTDB): domain Bacteria; phylum Cyanobacteriota; class Cyanobacteriia; order Cyanobacteriales; family Microcoleaceae; genus Microcoleus. Next base: position 10,436 of record JBOFTL010000969.1, read on the forward strand.
TCCTAGCATCTCCTTCAACACAAATTTTCCTATTTCTTCCGCCTGATTCTAGAAAGCTCTTATTTGGAAACTCAAGTAACGGAGATAATTATTACAGAATACTCGAATCTGCAAGATCTGAATTAACAGGCTTGTTTACCTATGACTTCCTTGCTGTAGAGCTACTTATTGAAGCATTTAAAGATGCTCGCGATCGCGATTTTAGAGAAGCAATTAAAACAGGTAGCTATGGCAAAAACTATCAATCTCTAATTAACGAATTGAATACGTTGTTGGGAAATAAAATGATAAATTTAGATGAAGATTTGGCAGGTGTCAACTTTCATTTGTGCAATAATGGTGAAACTGTAGAACTATATCCTGAAGACTTAAGTCATGGTGAACTCAAAAGACTTAGTATTTATGTTTGGCTCAAGTTGCGTAACATACAAGACGCTATTGTGTTGATGGATGAAATTGAAACTGCTTTTCATCCAGATTGGCAATATCAAATTATATCAGACCTCAAAGAGTGGACACCCAGCAATCAATATATTCTGGCAACTCACTCCTACGAATTGTGTCAAGCCCTGACTCCCGCTCATGTTAAAGAAATCGAGCCAAAACTTATTAAACAAGAATCCCAATCTGAGAAATGAGTTTTAATTCAGAACATCTAATTTTTTCCAAACATTGCATGAGTTTATTTAAACTCAAATCTTGCATTATTTTCAAAAGTTTCTAGGGTTCGCCAATACCTTTAAATGCAGCAGACAACTTAAATAAACCCGCCCCTACAAGCCCTACAAGCCCTACAAAAATTTTGGCATATTTTGTTAATTAATGAACAATCCATTCTACATGATGCGCTTCGGTAATATCTGGAACATCCAGACGATTAGCTAATTTATGAATTACAGCTTCCGGTACTGTTGCAACGCGCGATCGATTTCGCCGCAATAGTTCTGCTAAGGGAACTTCGAGGTAAACTATCCGAATGCGCGATCGATAGCTGGCAAAAAAATCAATTAATTGCTGGCGCATTTGTTTGGTAGTATTGGTGGCATTCCACACAAAAGATTGTCCCGAATTCATGTATTCTCGCGCTCGATTTTTAGCTGCTACGATGAGATTTCCTGAAGTTTCATCTGGTGGTACATTCATTGCTTTGCGCAGCGCGTCGAGGGAAATTACCGGGAGATTTGGCAGATTTTTTTGAATCCAATAATCTTTACCGCTGGCGGGTAATCCTGACATTAAAAATACTTCGCATTGCGTATCGTCAAAAGCTTCATAATCTGGATTGCCATTGTCTTTGCGGAAGTAGATAAAGCGGCTGTGGGCTGACGGAAACTGCCACGGAGAATTGAAACAGTTATTTTCTTGACAAAATTCCCGAAATAGTTCTATTTTATCGAGCAATTGTTGTCGATCGCTACACAGGCGGCCGCGTACATCGACTTCTGCTAAAAGTGCGAGGAAATCGCAGCGGACAACTTGACTGGCTTTAATTACCGATTTCTGGGGATTTGGTTTATCTAATAACCAGATAGGTAGACTGCCTAATTGAACGATCGCACTTATGGTTTCGCGAATTGCAAAAGGTACTGGCGGAACTAATGCTGATAGGATTTGTCTGGCTATTCTCGCACCTTGGCGACCGTGACCTTTGGAGCTAATTCTACCATCTTCTGCTATTTTTGTAAAGGCAGGTTTGGCAACATCGTGCAGCAAAGCGGTGGCAAATAAGAGCGATCGTTCTTGCTGGGAAAGTTGCTGCCAATTCTGGGAAGCTATTAAGGCTTCGCAGACTAATTTAGTATGAATGAAAACATCTCCTTCAGCATGATAAATCGGATCTTGCTGGCAGCCTTTGAGATTGTTGAACCAATCGAACTGTGTTTGAATTCCATCCCAGTCGATCGATCGATGAGGCGCATCGGGACAAAAAGGAAAAGTCCAAGTAGGGGTATTATGTGATAACAGATCATTCATAATTTAACCTATTGATTAATTAGGTAGGTTGGGTTGAAGCATGAAACCCAACACGAAGTTCTCAAACATCATTCATCTAAAATTAAATAAATCTGTACCGGGACGCAAAATATTTGGGACGATCGGGCGATTTAACCAATGTCCTTCAGCATTTTTAATCGCTGTCAAAAAACTAGCGCGCACGTACTTGTAACGAGCTTGAACGATTCCATCTGCTTCTACTTTAACATACAAACCCTCCATAATTTCGCTCTTATCAGTTTCCTTCAAACACCGCTCTTCATCCAATCCCAATTCCCGACAATTCCAGCGCAGTCGCTCTAAATGTTCGGGGCTGATAAAATTAGAATTTACCATCAATTCCATCATTTGCTTTGGCAATCTCAGCACTCCATCAAACAACACTGGAACCGAAACTAACGGCAATCCCGCTAGCAGTTGGCGGCGGGATTCGGTACTCAAAAATTCGCGAGTTTCTAAATCTAACACGTCGAATTCCATAAAATAGTGAGGTAGCAAATCGTAAAAAACAGTGTGCTTGGCATACAGCCATTCACCGTAAAGAATGTAACGATTTCCCAACACTTCCCACAGCGAACCGCTGAGACTGAAAGCCCACTGTTTGAACAAGTTAAAATGTTTTTCTCTCGGCCCGCCGGTGAGATAATGACCGCGACTTTGCAACAGCATTTGTCCGTCAGGTGCAAAGCTGATGGCGGCATTAGCACCATCTACTTTTTCCTCTATAATTAAAGGGCGATCGGAAATAGCACTAAACGGCACGCTGTCGAGGTCTTCGTCTCCCGGTTGAAAACGCGAACCTTCGATATGATAAGTTCTCGGATATTTAACAAACATGAAGTTTATTTTAGATTTTAGATTTTAGATTTTGGATTTTAGAGTTGGCTATTTTAGACAGGACTTACGCCCAGAAACCGGGTTTCTTTGAAAAATCTCACACGGGAGACGAAAAATTTATGAAGAAACCCGGTTTCTGATTGTCTGTGCGTAAGTCATATTAGACTTGAAGTTTTAGAGTTGAGATTTTTAGTTGAAGGTTTGGCAGTTTTATATTTGAGATATTTAAGTAGCAATTTGCAAGTTTTGATTTGAGTGGCGATCGATTTATACGCTCAACCATTATAATTGAATTATCGCCAAGAAGCAAGGAGCGTGTAATTTGAACTCTCAAAATTCGCAAAACTTACCCTCAGTCATCTGGGGAATTATCTTAGCAGTCGTGCTGCTCCTCGGCTTCAATTGTTTTGTAGTCATCAATCCCGGTGAAGCAGGGGTAGTCAGCATTTTAGGGAAAGCTACAGATGGAGCTTTGTTAGAAGGAATTCACCTCAAACCACCCCTGATATCTAAGGTAGATGTGTATGATGTCACAGTTCAAAAATTTGAAGTTCCCGCTCAAAGCGCGACGAAAGATTTGCAAGATTTAAATGCGAGTTTTGCAATTAATTTTCGCCTCGATCCGTCGCGGGTAGTTGAGGTGAGGCGCACTCAAGGAACTTTGGAGAATATAGTTGCCAAAATTATTGCGCCGCAGACGCAAGAAGCTTTTAAAACAGCGGCTGCATTGAGAACTGCCGAGCAATCTATTACTCAAAGAAGCGAACTCAAACGAGATTTTGATACTGCATTAAAAGAAAGGTTGGCTAAGTACGATGTCATCGTTCTCGATACCAGCGTTGTCAACATTAGATTCTCCGAGGATTTTGCAAAAGCGGTGGAGGAAAAACAGGTTGCGGAACAGCGGGCGCAACGGGCTGTTTATGTAGCTCAGGAAGCAGAACAACAGGCTCAAGCTGATATTAACCGCGCTCAAGGTAAGGCAGAAGCTCAACGACTTTTGGCAGAAACATTGAAAGCTCAAGGTGGCGAATTAGTGCTGCAAAAAGAGTCGATCGAAGCTTGGAGAAGCGGCGGCGCGCAAATGCCAAAAGTGCTAATTTTAGGCAACAATTCCAGTCGAGTTCCGTTTATTTTTAATACGGGCAATCTTGATAATGAGGGCGATATTCACAAAAATAAAAATTGATATCTGACAACATTTTCAAGAATCTGTAGGGGCGGGTTCGCCAACAGCCTTAAAGGTAACAAACAGGTTATATAAACCTGCCCCCACCCACCCAAAAAACCCGATTGACATTAGTGCAACATCTTAATTAACAGCAATGGAAAGTTGCCGGAGTATGCTAAACTTCGGAAAGCTCAAATCTAGCGACAGATTCAAACCTGTCGCATTCAAAGCAAAGTCCGCAATTCACACCCTAGCAACAAGCTCATTTTTAGAAAGCAAGGAGAAATCATGACCCGCGCTATAATGGAAACCGAAAAAGGTACGATAAATTTGGAACTGTTTGATGCGGATGCGCCCAACACAGTCAAGAATTTTGTTGATTTGGCAGAAAAAGGTTTTTACGACGGATTGACCTTTCACCGAGTCATTAATAATTTCATGATTCAAGGTGGCTGTCCTAAAGGAAATGGAACGGGCGGCCCCGGTTACAAAATCAAGTGCGAAATCAACTCAAATAAACATTCGGCAGGCACTTTATCGATGGCCCATGCGGGCCGGGATACGGGCGGTAGCCAATTTTTTATTTGCCATTCTCCGCAACCTCATTTAGACGGAGTTCACACTACTTTTGGTAAAACTGAGGACATGGCTGTGGTGAATGCAATCCGCCAAGGCGATCGAATTTTGTCTGTCAAAATCGAGCATTAATTTTCAATAATTAGTCGCGTTTGTAGTAAGGACTTCAGTCCTTATTGCAAGCGCAATATCATTCATCTTCCTTGCCAGAGAAGCATCCAATACCGGATTTGCACGCTTCGACTGAGAAACCGGGTTGTTTACCAATTACCAAAACGCTATATTCAATACAGTTCGTACTTAAGCAGAGTACAGGGAATCGACCCGTTAAAAACAGGAATTCGCTTTGATGTCCTCAATCCTACCCGTTTGCCCAACTCTTTATTACCCGTCAAAATAAACGCATTCCAACCTTTAAATCGCTGTTTGAAAACATCCCCCAATAGCTTGTACAAATCTCCCAACTCCTGGGCATCTCCCAGCCTCTCTCCGTAGGGAGGATTGCAAATTAAAATGCCCCTATCTGCTGGTGCTTCCAATTTAGATAACTCAGTTTGAGCAAACTGAATCTTGCTGGCGATACCTGCTTGTTGCGCGTTGGTGCGAGCTTGGGATATCATATCAAAATCTCGATCGCACCCGGAAATTATCTGCTTTAATTCTGATAATTCGCTGTTCTCTGCTTCCTGCCACAATTTATCCCACAAAGGTTCGTCAAAGTTACGCCAAGTCATAAATCCAAACTTTTCTCGAAATAATCCCGGCGCAATATTCAAAGCCTTTAAACTCGCTTCTAAAGGCAAAGTACCGGAACCGCACATCGGATCTAAAAATGGCAAATCCGGCGTCCATTCTGCCATGTCTAACAAAGCAGCAGCCAGCGTTTCTTTAAGTGGGGCAGCCCCCACCGCAGGCCTGTATCCGCGTCGGTGCAAACTGCCGCCGGAACTGTCTAAACTTAAGATACCTTTGTCTCGATCTATGTGAATGTTGATTAGTAAATCGGGATTGTTGACATCTACGCTAGAACGTTTGTTAAATAGATCGCGCTGTTGGTCGGCGATCGCATTTTTTACCTGCAATGCTGTATAGTGAGTGTGGTTAAGTTTTTCATTACCGCCAGTGCAATTTACTGCTAGTGTATTGTCGGGATCTAAAAACTCATCCCAAGAAATTTTCCGTACTTCGCGATACAGCATATCTGCATTAGAACACCGAAATTTGGCGATGGGAACTAGCACTCGAAAAATTGTTCTCGACCACAGATTGACGCGGTACAATAAAGTTCGATCGCCCGCAAAATAAACTCCTGTAAAATCGGGTTCAACATCCTGTGCTCCCAATTGTTCTAATTCTTTGGCCGCTATTGTTTCTAATCCGCGAGCCACTGTGGCAAAATATTGATTCATTTTACGAAGGAAGAAGGAAGTGTGAGGTATTAGGTGGTAGGTGGTAGGTGATAGGTAGTAGGTATGAGATGGTAGGTGTAAGAAACAACCCAAAACCCAAAACCCAAAACCCCAATCCTAAAACCTAAAACCTAAAACCTAAAACCTAAATCGGGAAGAAAGAAAGAAGCAAGAAGCAAGAAGGAACAGAAGTCCCGATCTAGATATTAGCTGCTTTTCACGTTCACGATCGCCAAACATACTCTGTCTTAAGATAGATGCCCGCGATCGAAACAATTGCTAACTTATAGAACTATTTATCAACAAGCGATCGCACAGCTCGATCCACAGTTGCCAGGGCGATCGAGCCGATCGGTACCGACTAAACCTTGAAAACCTTGCTGTCAGGCGAATTTACCTCGATCGGTTAAATGGGTCGATCGAAGCTGCTCTGTGCGATCGGCAAAAATTATTGAAAAGTATTCCTAATTACTTGCACATTTTATTGACTTCATGTTAGGCTGCTACTCAAAGCTGAAAATTCCAGCCCTAACCTCCGAGTCAGGAGGGATTTCAGTTCAATGGGTGTACTGCAAATTGGAGACAATTATGTCAAAACAAATCAACGCATCTGCTCTCAAACTGTCTCGCGCTAGCAAAATCCAGGTAGAAGTTAAGGAAATTGCCAAGCACGTCACAGCTAAAAATATCTCTGCTCATCTCAATGCTGATGCTGATGGCAGCGATGTTAGCAACGAGTAATTGCATTTCTTTTCGTTAAACTTCACCTCCGCAAGCAAGACGCAATCAATTTTACGCTTGCTTGCTGGAGAAGTATCAGCTAATTAAGGGTAAATGCAAAGCGTTGCCCTAATTTTTAAAAGTCAAAAATTATTGATAAAGATTGTCAATTCAATATGCGATCGCTCGCGAATCTCCTCCAACCTTACAAAATCGAAGACTTTCTAGATAATAACTGGACGAACCAAGCAGTGGCGATTCCCGGCGACGGAAAAAAAGACTTTGCGCGCCTGTTTTCCTGGGAAAAACTCAACTACCTTCTCAACTTTCGCGAATTAAAATACCCCAACATTCGCTTAGCAGTAGCAGGAAAAGTTCTCGACGAAAGCGCTAACGCTAATCTTATCGAATCCTGCCAATCGGGAGCAACTTTAATTATCGATGGAGTCCACAAACTCATTCCCGAAATAGCTGAATTTGCAGCAGAATTAAAAGCAGATTTAGGCTATCCCAACCAAGTAAACGCCTACTGTTCCTGGCCGGAAAAACAAGGGTTTGCCACCCATTATGACACCCACGAAGTTTTTATCTTGCAAACAGCAGGAATCAAACAGTGGTATGTCTTTGAAGATACATTTAAATACCCGCTACCCGACCAAAAATCCTCTGCTTTTCCCCCCCCAGAAGCCGCAGCATATTTAAGCTGTATTTTGCATCCTGGAGATATCCTTTACATACCGCGCGGGCATTGGCATTACGCAGTTGCATCAGAGGAACCTTCGCTGCATTTAACTTTAGGAATTCACTGCAAAACCGGAATTGACTTTGTAGAATGGTTGGCGGGCGAATTGCGACAGCAAGCAGAGTGGCGGAAAAGTTTGCCACTGCGTGTCAATGCAGATTCGATCGATCGCAGCATCAATAATTTAATTGCCGAATTGCAACGCTACGCAAATAGTAAAAATCTTGCTGAAGAGTATAGCAGCTACCTTGACAGTTTGGGAAAACCCGTTGCTAAATATTCTTTTCCCTATCAAGCAGGATTCAACATTTTTCCCTGGGGGATGCAAACCAAGTTTAGAATTCCTAGATTTCAGCGGGTGAGAATTAGCGAATTGCCCGACGGGTGTGGGTGCAAAATTGTCGTTGGTGAGAAAGAAGTATCTCTGAGAGGAGTTACAACTAAATTTGCAGACAATTTATTCAGTATGGAGTTTTTTACAGGAGAAGATGTTATGGATTGGTTGCCTGATTGCGATTGGGAAATTGATATCATGCCACTTTTGTCGAGGCTGGTACTTGACGGCATCATTTTTGTTAGTTAAAACTATAAAATAGTTGACAATTGACAATTGACGGTGGAGGGCGCAGTTTTTACGATTTTTCGATCGCTTAATTCCTATAGCTGTTGTCAATGGAGTGGGATAAATGGGTTGTAAAAAAAACAAAGTGTGAAAACATCTAGCGAGGTAAACAATGGATAATCTTTTTTGCGCCGATGCTTCTAAATGTGCTGAAGAAGATATTATTGGCAGCGGCAGCAATTACCAAACCTACATACTGATTGAATCCTGTATGCCTTGGGAATCAGAAGCTTTTAACTCAAAACAAGTTCCCCAAAATCTCAGGGATTTGGTAGAAGAATTAGAGAATACGCCACAAAAAATTCGATTCCTGCTGATAAATAGCGACACAACTAAATGTACTGAAAAGCGCAAAGTGCTGATTTATGACAACAAAAGTCAAGAACTTTTTGGCGGTTACGAAAAGCACGAATTTAATGCAGACAGCATTGACAAAGTAGCGGGAATTATCAAAAGCTATTTAGCTGGAAAAGTCCCAGATTGTGAAATTGAGAATCACCCAACTAGAGATATTTTGATTTGCACGCACGGCAGTCACGATATGTGCTGTGCGAGATACGGCAATCCTTTTTACGCCCGAGCAAAAACTGCGATTTCCGAGTTAGGATTGAGCGGAATTCGCCTGTGGAAATCCAGTCACTTTGGGGGACATCGCTTTGCACCGACGGCAATCGATCTGCCTGATGGCAGGTATTACGGAAATCTCGATCGCCCTTCTTTCCAATCTATTCTAACTCGAAATGGGCATATCGAGTGCTTGAATAAAGTTTACCGAGGTTGGGGAATTTTGCCAACTGCGATTCAGGTTTTGGAACGAGAATTAATGCTGCGTTACGGGTGGGATTGGTTTAATTATAAAGTGGCGGGGCGAATAGTCGATCGACTCAGCGAAAATGCGCGTTTCCTGGCTGAAATAACTTTTGAAAACGCCGATGGTACGTACACCTTCCGGGCAGATTTAGTTAAAGATGAAACAAAAACTATCCGGCTGAAAGGTTCCTGCGGTGCTAAAAAAGAATCGGAATTTGTCAAGTATTCTGTAGAAAACCTCTACTTTTACTCGAAGCAAGAAGAACCGAAGTTTGTGCCCTATCCCAAAGTTATGCAACCAAGATTGTTGGAAACAATGCGCTCGAGCCTCTAAAATGTTCGTAGTGAGGACTGAAGTCCTCAAAAAGGTTCGTAGTGAGGACTTCAGTCCTCAAAAAGGTTCGTAGTGAGGACTTCAGTCCTCAAAATCTAAGGACTGAAGTCCTTACTACGAACTTTATGCTGCTCATTTTTAAATTTTTAATTGCATGAATACGTGCGGAATTTCCAAATAGTTAAACTGATTTCCTTGCTCGCAAAATCCCAATTTGTGGTAAAATCTAGTGGCATTAATCCGAGACATAACTCTGACTTGTTTTAGCTGTTTTTCCCGAGCCCGAACAATCAAATTTTCAATTATTTTAGTACCGATTCCCCGATTTTGATATTCTGGCAGTACAGCAAGATAAGCAATGCCGCCCAATTCAGGAAATAATTCTCGAAGTCTGCCGGAAGCAATAATTGTTCGATCGATCGTTGCTACAATATGAATAGCACTATCTTCATGACTGTCTCTTTCGCTGCCTATTTCCATGCCTAAAGGATGTCGCAATACCACCCACCGCTGGTAAAACATATCTTCTAATTCTTGCTGATTTTTAACAGGATGGAAATCTAGATTAAGCATGGTTTTTCAAATTTGTAGGCAGCGGCAATCCCCCCACTGCGTGCTATAGCGATCGCAAATGATACCATTTTTATAAAGATCCGATAGAGATCGAGGACGGCAAGACATTGTAACTATACCGCTTCCCAGTTTGCGAAAGTCTCTCATAACTTTAAAAAAATGGTATGAGTCATAAATTTTTAACCCCACCCCAACCCTCCCCTTGCTAAGGGGAGGGAGTAAAAGGTTCACAAATAATTTACGATCGCTATAGGAGGGATCTAATTTTAAGCGATCGAACGTTCGATCGCCCTTAAATCGACAGTGACTAAAGCACGCCAAAATCGGTGGCATCAATCTGATTAGCAGACACTCCTCTTAAAACACCAATAATTTGCCCGGTAGCAGCAACATTAATCCGAATTCTGCCAATACCCTGAGTAATTGTTAATTGCGAAAAGCTCAATCCATTACCGAGAACCAGCAAATCTTTGCCATCTTCAAAATCAGTAATAGTATCAATCCCAGAATTCGCAGCCAACAGGAATTTATCCAATCCATTGCCTCCGATTAAAGTGTCATTCCCCAAACCGCCATCAAGCAAATCATCTCCCCTTTCTCCCAGCAGAATATCGCTACCATTACCGCCGTTCAAACTGTCAGCACCCCGGCCTCCATACAACGAATCATTACCCTTGCCGCCGACAAGAGAGTCATCCCCAGTAATGCCCGCAAGTAAATCGTTGCCATCCAAGCCGTTGATGATATCGTTGTTGTTAGTACCGATGAGGCGATCGTTACCGTTAGTACCGTTGATAATAGAATCGCGGATCGTAAAACTGCCTTCAGTTGCAAATGTTGAACCCGCCCAAGCAGTATCAATTGCTTGCACGCTCCAATAATACGTTCCCGGTTGCAAATCTTTTAACTGCCAATTAGTATTTTGACTGGCATTACCCAAGCCGACAACTTGCCGAGTACCGTCAGACAAAGACATCGGAGCAAAAATATCGCTGCCCCCTTGCGTCGTACCGACTCGCAAATTGTAGTTTAAACCGTCAGCAGGAGTTTGAGCGTCGGTTGCTGGATTCCAACTAAAAGAAACTTGTCGGTTATTAACTCGCGATCGCAATCCTGTCGGTACAGTAGGAGGAGTAT
>JBOFTL010000970.1:0-5994 GCA_051652045.1 Microcoleus sp.
AAATCTAAAATCTAAAATCTAAAATTCATATGGCAAATTCTCTGAAATGGCACCAACGGGTGGGAATTCAACGAGACTGGATGTGGCGGGGCTGGCAAACTCGCTATAGTTATTTGCGGCCGGATCGATCGAGCGTGACGGACGATCGAAGGATGCTCGCCAGTGAGGGGGCTGCGACCGAGGTAACTAACGATCGCCCTTGTGAAACGCCGATAATTTTACTGCACGGCTTTGGAGCTTCGATCGGCCACTGGCGGCAAAATCTCGCCCAACTCGCACAAAGCCATACTGTTTATGCTTTGGATTTGTTGGGTTTTGGGGCTTCTCAAAAAGCGCCGCTCAACTACGACGTATCTGTGTGGGTCGATCAAGTTTATGATTTTTGGCTGACTTTTGTCAGAAAGCCGGTCGTTTTGGTGGGAAATTCGATCGGCTCGTTGATTTGTCTGGCTGCTGCTGCCGCTCATCCTGAGATGGTAGCGGGAATAGTCACTATCAGCCTGCCAGATCCTTCTGTAAGGGCTGAGGCAGTACCCGGCTGGGCGCTACCGGCGATCGAAGCTGTGGAAAGCTTGTTTGTTTCGCCGATCGTCCTGAGAACTCTATTTTATTTTGCCCGCAAACCCGATTTCGTGCGCCGTTGGGCTGCTTTTGCCTACGCCAACCCGGAAGCTGTCACTGACGAATTAGTGGAAATTTTATCAGGCCCAGCGGGCGATCGGGGCGCTGCCCGCGCCTTCTGCGCTTTATTTAAAGCTGTTGGCAGTTCACGTTTCGGCCCAGGTGTCAAGGGTGTGTTGCAAAATTTAACAATTCCTGTACTGTTAATTTGGGGCAAGCAAGACCGGATGATTCCCCCGAAGTTTGCTCGCCCGCATCAATTTGTCGAATGCAATCCAGATATTGTAGAGCTGGTTGAATTAGATAATGCGGGTCACTGCCCTCAAGATGAATGCCCGGAAGTAGTAAATCAAGAAATTTTGAACTGGATGGCGAGGAAGATTGGTACGGGGGCGATCGAGCAAGATGCACAACTTACCCACACTCTGTAGGGTACTGGCAATCGAGCACTATATGTAGGGCTTGCACTGCGCACCTTACCCCTGACAGGGCTTGCACTGCGCACCTTACCCCTAGTGACGCTCCTGGACCAACCGCAAGCGGTATGTTGTAGGCATCTGAGTCCGGTTAAGGATATCGAGATCTTCCTTCAAGGTACTCGATTTATTCCCTCTACGGCGTTTTATAGTGAGGTACGCGACCTGCCCCACTTGTCACATGAAACTGTTTGATTTTATCTAGACCTAGATTGTGATTCTGCGATCGAAGATAGGGGTATTTTACCAGAATTATTACAATGAGCGATCGTCTCGCCGCCATCTTCCATTGCTGGTTGGCGGAGCCTTTCCATCGCTTGGAGGATCGCTCATATCCTCGCGAGACTCTCATCCCACCCCAAATCAAAGATTATGGCCTGGGGATTCCCGCCTGTTAGCTAAATTTTGGAGTCCGAAAATTGCCAACTCTAAAAGCATGATGTAGAAAATTTATGTATTATTTGGACGTTACCTGATTTCGCAATACAACTACCCAGACCGATGAATAATCACGATCCCCACCCGCGATCGACCGAATTTGGTAGAACTCGATACCAGCCAGTGTTATTGTATTTCACTGAACCAACAATCTCGATCGCGCCCCAGGAATGAAACCAGATTCCTTATCTTCTCACACTACAAGCACTCCCTTGTACGCGCAATCTTAATGAGGAAAAACTGCCGTGAAATTTTACTGGTTATTACCCAGTTTCTTAAGTATATTTTTGCTTGCCCCAGCAGCCGAAGCAGCCAGACTGGAATCTTGGAGGTTTGATGCTTCCCAAAATCGGCTATATATCACAACTGACGGGGGAGTGCAACCCAAAGCTCAATTAATTTTCAATCCGACGCGGTTGGTAATCGATTTACCGGGAACCAGTCTGGGGCGCTCCTCAGTCAGCCAGCAAGTTTCAGGAGCGATCGAATCTGTACGGGTAGGCCAGTTTGATACAGATACGACCAGAATTGTGATCGAACTCAAGGACGGATATACGATCGACCCGCAGCAAGTAAAATTCCGGGGAAGTTCCCCCAGCGAGTGGACAGTAGATTTACCGGAACCCATATCTGCCACAGGTCAAAATTCTAACTCCGGGTTCGGATCGGACAGGTTTTCGATCGAATCTAGCGAAGCAACGCCAGAGACAGCAGAACAGGTAGTAGTACAAGGCGTTCAGGCGACTGGAGAGGGCTTTGCAGTCCGGACAGCAGGCGGGCAGCCGCAAATTAACTTTCAACAAAGTCGGGCTGGGGATATCGCAACTCTCGATATTGAAGGAGCAACTTTAGCTCCCGGCCTGAGCAGCCAACAGCCTCAAACTAACGGCAAACACGGGGTTGACAAAATAGAAGTCCGGCAATTGCCCACGGAACCGCCCATCGCTCGCGTGACTTTGCGCATGAAGAACTCTAATACAGAGTGGCGGGCATCTGTAGGTAATGGAGGTCAGATCGTGCTGACTCCAACGGGCGCGAGGCAGCCAGCCCTCACTCGCCGTTCCCCTATTAGCATTCCTGAAAGACAAGCTCAAAGAAATTTAGCGAGAGTGAACTCAATTGGTTTGAGCAGTAATGGATCGCAACTGGTGGTGAGAACCGACAGGCAAGTGTCTTATACCAGCGGCTGGGATCGGGATTCGAGAGCTTATTGGATCAGGCTTGGGTCTAGTTCTCTGGTGGGTGCAATTCCTCAGTTAGATGAGAACAGTCCGGTATCTTTTACTGCTACCCAAGAAGACGCAGAAACAGTGGTGATTTGGGTGCAACCTCGATCGGGGATAGAAGTAGGTCGGGTGACCAGACCGAACCCCCAGTCCCTCGCCTTGCAGTTACGTCGTGCCAGTGCCAGCACCCAGCCTTCTTTCAGTCGCGGTAGCAATTTGCAGCCTTTGCCGAGAAATACTGTCGAACCGGGAGATTTACCTCGTGTTTCCAACAGCCGACCCGTAGTAGTCATCGATCCGGGTCATGGAGGTCGCGATCCCGGAGCCATAGGTATTGGGAGCATCCAGGAGAAGGAAATTGTTTTGGATATCTCGTTTCAGGTGGCGAGGTTACTGGAACAGCAGGGCGTACAGGTAGTGATGACCCGAACTGATGACAGTGAAATTGACTTGCAACCGAGGGTTTTTTTGGCAGAACGGGTGAATGCAACTATATTTGTCAGCATTCACGCTAATGCGATTAATATGAGCCGACCGGATGTTAATGGAATTGAAACTTATTATTTTGATAGCGGGGCAGCTTTGGCGAGGACTATTCACGACAGTATGGTCCAGGGAACAGGGGCGAACGACCGTCGGGTGCGGCAGGCGAGATTTTACGTTCTGAGAAAGACTTCCATGCCTTCTGTTTTGCTGGAGACTGGTTTTGTGACGGGTGCTGAAGATGCTGCAAGGCTTTCCGATCCCGCTCACCGGAGTGTGATAGCAGCTTCGATCGCCCGCGGTATTTTGCTTTATCTTCAACAAAGATGAGATATTGCCGGGAGAGGGTAATTGATAATTGGTAATAAGTAAGTTGACAGTTAACAGTTGACAGTTAACAGGTGACAGTTAACAGTTGACAGTTGAGGGTTGACTGACAGTTGATGGTTGTTTTTCTGCTGAATGCTGACTGATAACTGATAACTGATGACCGATAACTGGGTGTGGAAGCGCTTAACCTCGCGCTTGTGACTGACGACTAATGACAATAGACAACTGACAACTGACACATGACAAAAGACTCGGGACGACAAAGAATCGGTATTTTTGATAGTGGTGTAGGCGGTTTAACCGTTTTGAGGGAGTTGTACCGACAATTGCCCAACGAATCAATACTCTATTTTGGAGATACGGCGAGGTTGCCTTACGGCACTCGCGCTGCATCAGAAATTGTGCAGTTTGTCCGCGAAATTATGACTTGGCTGGTGGCACAGGACGTGAAAATGGCCATCATGGCCTGCAACACGAGTTCCGCCCTAGCGATGGAAATGGTGCAGGCGGAGTTTGATATCCCAGTGTTGGGGGTGATTCTACCGGGAGCGCAGGCTGCGGTGCAACAAGGCAAGCGGATTGGGGTGATTGCCACTCCTGCTACGGCTGCTAGCAATGCTTACCGCAACGCGATTTTGGAAATGGACAATTCTTGCCGGGTGTGGCAGGTTAGCTGTCCGGCTTTTGTGCCTCTGGTGGAGCAAAACCGGATTTATGACCCCTATACTTGCGAGGTGGCGCGGGAATATTTAGCTCCTTTGATCCAACAGCGCATCGATACGCTGATTTACGGTTGCACTCATTATCCGCTGTTGGACCCAGTGTTGCGATCGCTTTTGCCTGTTGGAGTGCAATTGGTAGATCCGGCCGTGCGGGTGGTGACTGCTGCAGCGCGGGAGTTGGAGCTTTTGGGATTGCGCAATACTGGTCCGGCACTGCCGACTCGCTTTTGCGTGAGCGCTTCCCCGCAGCAATTTGCTGAGGTATCGGTACAGTGGCTCGGTTGTACTCCTGCAGTGGAGAAAATTTTGCTGCCGACTGTTGCGCCCGAACCGGTATCGTTGGAACCAGTCGAATAGTTGCTTGCAGCCTCACTCATAAATCCAAAATCGAAAATAATATTATCTTCCCCCAAATCCTTTGTTACCAAAGGGTTTGGGGGTTTTTGCGCCAGCGTCAATCTTACGTGATGGTAGTAAAACTGCACCGATTTGTAATAAAATGCAACAAAAGCTTTGATGGATCGACTAATAATGTCCTATATGCGCTGGAAATATTCAGCTTTGAATCATGTCACCCTATGTACCGCAAGCAATTTTACTTGTAGACGGCTATAACATCATTGGACTTTGGCCTCGGCTGCGCCAAAAGCGCGATCGCAACGAACTCGAAACAGCACGCCGCGACTTGATTGAAATCTTGGTTAACTACAGTGCTGTGCGGGATTTTGAGGCCCGGCTTGTATTTGATGCTTACTATCGGGATACTCCGGGCGTTAAAGAAATTATTACTAAAAATTTATCTGTGCACTACACTGACTTCGGTCAGACAGCAGATACTTATATTGAAAAATCTTGTGCTGGTTTGCGCTCCGAAATGCGCTATCTCAAAAGGCGGGCGATCGTCGCTACGTCCGATCGAGCGCAGCAATTGACGGTAGTCGGCTATGGCGCAGAATGGATGTCAGCCGAGCAACTTGCTGCTGATGTGGAATGTGCCGCCAGCAGCAGCCAGCGCCTGCAAAAAAACCGCAAACAAAATTCCAGCAGCCGCTTTCTAGCTAATTCCTTGGATGCGGAATCCCAGCAGCGTCTCGCCAAGCTGAGAATGGGGCTGCATTAGCTGCCCCATTCGGTTTTCTGCAAGACAGTGACGCTCCCACGGGCGGTTAGAAACGGGGTTGTTTGCCCAAATACTTCCTGGTGGGTCATGGAGCGATCGAAATATCGGGTTTTTGCGATCGTTAGCTGGTGGAAATTCTTTCGGTATATAGAGTTTAAAAAAATTTGCTTCTAGGCCTTGCTAAATTTTGTCTTTGCAGTTACCATTAGTAATTGTGGCTGACAAAAAGTCGCAATCCTCGGTAGCTCAGTGGCAGAGCGGTCGGCTGTAATGAACGCCAGCAAAGGTCAATAACCAAAAGCTGAAGTGACATAGCAGCTCTATCCGGTAACGGGTAGTGAAAAATCGGGTGAATTCAAGGAAACCGCAGCACTTTAGATAAAACTTTAGGTGGCGGCAATCTTGAGCCAAGTCTGGCAAAAGGCAGTGGTAGCAAATAAATAAAGTTTCCACAAGTAGCCGGAAAGGTGCAGAGACTAGAGATGAGGAGCCTAACCAATAAATCTCACAGCGCCCGACATCCTGAACCAGAAAACAGATAAATAAATCTGCTGTTTGAGGATGATGAAATAGTCCGC
>JBOFTL010000971.1:0-2522 GCA_051652045.1 Microcoleus sp.
ACTTAACTCTTTTACCATTTGAAATGGCAGCGCAAAACAGTAAAGCAGCAATAGTTGTTTGAGGTGAATTGCGTAAGCTAGGGGCATTGGAGTTCTCAAAATTCGCTCGCAACCGCTCAAGGCTTCAATCATGTTATTAACTAACTGATTCATCGCCGTTAAACGGTAAACATCAAGGTTATTTTGTTCGTGCTGGATGCTTAAATAATCCCCAATCCAAAAAGCTATTTCTAGGGGGGGGTTATTCATTTTTTTGAGATTTTCATAGCTTTCTGATGTTACGAAAGGCTCGATTTCAGAACCGATCGGCTCTTGGCGCAAGTGCAGTTTCATGGCGATCGCAAAAGCTACTAACAACCGCAAAGCAGACTTTTTCTTCTCTAAATCTTCCGGTTCTCGATCGCTAATAGATACCCAGATTTGACGCGCTAAATTGCGGACTGCGATAATTAAAGTTCCCCAACACCTCCTGCCTTCCCAAAATCGATCGTAAGCAGTATTTGTCCGAAACACTAATAACAAGCCGAGGACAATGCTGGGGACAATGCTTGATAAAATGGGCAAGGATACTGGAACACCCAAAGAGTACAGTATCGAAATCACCAACCCAAAAGCTGCGCACAGCATGACGCGGGGCAAAATGAAAACAACGATCGACCCTCGAAACTGCAAGGCAACTCTAAACCAGGGTCGCTTTTCTCCAATCATCACAATCTCCTCTTCAAATAAAATTTAGCACTGACATACGGACTTGACAAATGGCTGCTACATCGTATTTTTAGCCTCGATCGCACTGTTTTTACCGTCAGTCAACCCGCACAATCTTTGAATTTTACCCAAAAAACTCATCCGTAGCGTAACTATCAAATTTTAAATTTTAAATTTAAAATTTAAAATTAGTCGATCGAGCTACATAATTTTAGATACCATTAACTGTGTATCTTTAAACCCCAGCTTACGTGCAAGAGCTACCGCCATCTCATTCCCCGCAACTTCACCGATTGCCAAATCAGCGGTGGCAAATCTGTGCGCCTCAAGTGCGACAAGCTGAAAGATTCGCTACAGAAATCGGTTTGTCACCGCTGCTGGCACAGGTACTGATTAACCGAGGAATCGATTCTGCAACAGAAGTGCAAGGATTTATCGAACCCGAATCTCTGGTTTTGCCGCAGCCAATGGATGAGTTTCCTGATTTGGCTGTGAGTGTGAGATTATTGCGGCAAGCAATTTCGCAAGGGCAAAAAATTGCGATTTGCGGCGATTACGATGCTGACGGGATGACGAGTACGGCTTTGTTACTGCGGGGACTGAGGGCTTTAGGCGCTAATGTAGATTATGCAATTCCCAGCCGGATGCGGGAAGGTTACGGCATTAACGATCGCATTGTCGAAGAGTTTCACTCGGAAGGTGTCGCTTTAATTCTCACAGTAGATAATGGGATTGCTGCTTTCGGGCCCGTTGCTAGAGCGCGAGAATTGGGTGTTAAAGTAATCGTTACAGACCATCATGATTTGCCACCGCAATTGCCGCCCGCCGATGCGATTCTCAACCCGAAATTAATTGCGGAAGCTTCGCCCTATCGCGGTTTAGCTGGAGTGGGCGTGGCTTATGTTTTGGCGATTACTTTGGCCCAGGAAATGGGAAGAGTTCGCGGGTTGGTAAATCCCCTATTAGAGTTATTTACGTTAGGAACTATTGCAGATTTAGCACCTTTGACAGGAGTAAACCGACGCTGGGTAAAGCGGGGTTTGCGGCTGTTACCTCATTCGCAATTGGCGGGAGTTCGCGCTTTGATTGAAGTATCGGGCGTGCGGCCAGAAAGTGTAGGTAATTCTGCGGCTGGGAATGCAAAAATTCCAGTGCAAAATACTTTAAAACCAGAAGATATCGGTTTTCGTCTCGGCCCGCGAATTAATGCTGTAGGCAGGATTGCTGACCCTCAGATCGTGATTGAATTGCTGACAGCCGACGATCGCGAAATAGCTTTATTAAGGGCGAAACAGTGCGAACAAATCAACCAACAGCGACAGGATTTGTGTCAGGAAATCGAACGCGAAGCGATTGCTTGGTGCGAAGCCAGCGCGATCGACCTGCAACAGGAACGAGTCTTAGTTGTGGTGCGCCCCGGATGGCATCACGGAGTCATCGGAATTGTCGCTTCTCGCTTGGTGGAACGCTACGGCGTGCCTGTATTTATCGGTACTTTTGAAGATGAAGACTCTGGCGCGCATTCCGATAACTCCTCTCAAATCGTCCGGGGTTCTGCGAGGGGAATTCCTGAGTTTAATGTATTTGAAGGACTGCAATTTTGTGCCGATTTACTCACAAAATTTGGCGGACATAAAGCGGCAGGCGTCTTTTCCATGCCTGCGACAAATCTCGAAAAATTCCGCAGTCAATTGTCAGTTTTTGCCAATCGCTGCTTGCAGCCGGAACATTTAAAACCGCTGGTTTCTGTTGATGTAAAAGCAGATTTTGTTGAGATCGATCGCGACCTTTACCGCCAAATCGATGCTTTGGAA
>JBOFTL010000972.1:0-4977 GCA_051652045.1 Microcoleus sp.
CCTTATATAGAGTAGAAATAATTAGCTCCGCACGTCAAGAAATTCGCTCTTTACCGGGAAATATGCGACAGCGAGTGCTGGGACTGTTGAAAGCATTATCTTCACAACCTAGACCCGACAGCAGTAAGTGTATGGATACATCAAAATTGATGGGTGAATTACCTTCAAGCATCGGGCTTTATCGCATTAGGCTAGAATCTTGGCGGATTGTGTATGTCGTAGAAGAAGAACTACAACTATTGACTGTACTGACTGTTCGCAAACGACCTCCCTATCAGTATGATAATTTGCGTGAATTGCTAGAAGAAATGATTGCAACTGAGGAGGAGTAAAAAGCTAAGTTTCGCTAAATCTCTCAATACTTTACAATTTCATATTTAATTTTTTATTAAAACAATGAAATACCGATTCAATCTATCCAAATATCTATGACTTAGCGAAAAAGCGCGGGATTTGTAGAAAACTTCGTTACAGCACCCAGCTACAGCACCCAGAAACCCATAAAAACCCGGTTTCTTTGGTATTTGTGCGTCAGTCCCGTAGTCCTGGACGCACGGGGTGGCCCCCTCTCCCCCTCCCCCCTTCGAGTGTCTGAGGAGGACTTTTGCTATGAGACGGGGGTTTTTAACCCCCGGCGGATCGGTTTTGTCGGCAGATTTTTAACCCCCGGCGGGGCTGTGGGTTAGCGTCAAGATTTCGATCGAGATTTTGACTTAGTTCTAGTCGAATCTAAGCCGCATCTAAACAGCTTGAGTTGCGTGATGGCGGCTGGTCAATTTATTTAATTGATTCACCAACAAACTGAGGAATAATCCCACATCAGTCACAACTCCGATCGACTCGATCGAACCCCGATCGCTCAATTTTGTCACCACTGCCGGATTGATGTCAACGCACACCATCTTCACACCGGCCGGCGTCATATTTCCCACACCAATTGAATGCAACATAGAAGACAGCATCAACACCATATCCGCACCGCGCAGCAGTTCGGTATACTCTTCTTGAGCCTTAATTAAATCCATTTGCGTGTCGGGCAGCGGGCCGTCATCGCGGATCGAACCTGCTAGCGAAAAAGGTATATTATGCTTCACGCATTCGTACATTACACCGCTAGTAATCACCCCAGCTTCAACCGTTTTAGCAATACTGCCATAACGGCGAACTGTGTTAATCATTTTCAAGTGATGTCGGTGTCCGCCGCGTACAGCAACGCCGCGTTTCATGTCAACTCCTAAAGAAGTTCCCATGTTCGATTGTTCCATATCGTGAACCGCGATCGCATTGCCACCTAGCAATGCTTGCACGTAGCCTTCGCGAATTAAATGCGCTAAATGTTCGCCGCCTCCAGTGTGGATGACAACAGGTCCCGCCGTAACTACAACTTTACCCGATCGATCGCGAATTTGGCGCAATTCCCACGCGACTTGTTCTACAACCAATTCTACGCGGCGTTCGCTAGAAACGCTGCCGGACATAAAGCTAAATTCCTGAGAATTGCGTTGTTCCCGCGATTCGGTTTTGCGAATCGTGCGGATGCCGACAACATCCACAACTACTTTTTCTCCTACTTTCAAATCGCGCAATAATTTGCAAGTTGCCGTCACTTTGCCGTCAGTTTCAGTAATCGCAACCGCACCATCCATCCGCTGATTTTGCGCCTTAATCCACTGACCGTTTACCCGCACTTCTGTCGGATAAATTGTAGTAACGTAGAAGTCATCCGGCCCTACACCATCTTGCAAAACCGGTTCTAATTTAGCATCGCAAACCTCTTGAGGTGGCGGCACTGCACCCAAGTCAATTAACAAGCCCATGATTTCTTCCATCACGTCATGGGAAGGGGCCGAAACTTTAACTTCAGCAGAAGAAGTGCTTTGACGCTGTTCTCCTAAATTGAAATTCAGCACTTGGAAACTGCCAGCATTTTCCACAATTAAATCTAAGGCGCGGCTGATTAAACCCGCATCCAGCAAGTGACCTTCCATGCGGATTGTACGGCTTTCTACCATCACATTTGCCGATCGCTCTTCGCGTACCGGTTCTGTCACCCGCAGCGTCAGGCATTTAGCAGCGCCTCCAGCTTTGAGAAATTCAGTCAGCGGCGTTTCAATTACTTTAAATCCAACTTCTTCAATGCGATTTTTTAAGCTAACGCTGACTTTATTCATGACCACAATTTTGTCAATGTTGACAGCATTGCAGGCAAAATTAGCAGCATCTGCTTCTTCGATCGCGATCCGTTTTTCCGGCGCGACTCGCATTTCAATTAAGCGGTTTGAGTAAGAATCAAAGGCTGCTGGATAGTAAAGCAAATAGCCGCCGCTGAGGGGGCAAAAACAAGTGTCTAAGTGATAGAAACGTTCGTCAACTAAACGCAGCGACAGCACTTCTATGTTCAGCCACTTTGCAATGTAAGGATGGGAATCTAGTTCGGAACGGAAGCCGTATCCCGCCCACAACCAGCGTCCTTCGCGATCGAGCAAAGCATCGCCGGCACCTTCAAACGGCAAGTCTTTCGGTAATTCATGAACGGTAAAACCTTTGCTTTCAAACCATTCTTTGAAATACGGTTCTTCGCCTTGTCTTTCTTTGTGGTAAAAGCGGCTGAGAACGCAGGTTTCGCCTAAAACTAAACCGGCATTAGCGGTGAATACCATATCCGGCCAGCCTTTTTGCGGAGGCACTAAGTCTACGATCGCGTTATCTTTCAGGATGTGGTAGAGTTTTTCCCACTGTTCTACTGCTCGATCGCGCGATGATTTGTGTACGTTGCCCTCCATCCACGGATTAATCACGTAGTCCACATCGTAGTGGTCGGGAGCGCACATCAAAAATCTAATTGAGTCAGTCATAATTTTAGTTAAAATGTGGTAGATGCTACAGACGCAAGTTGACAGAGTTGCCGTGAAATAACTGTAAAGTTTGCTTTTTAGACAATAAACTCTACGTCTGGCACTGAAAAGAGCAACTTTCTATTTTATCACGCTAAGGCACTTTTGGAGTAAATTCTGACTGCGACAACCTGAAAAAACATCACAATCTAGGGAAATTACCAATTTAGTGTTAAATTAAGCTGCTATTTTGTCAGGACAAGCTAACGAACAATTTTAGATTTTCGATTTTGGATTTTGGATTGGGGATTACCGATTTTTGCTGATTTAGGGTGCGCAGTGCAAGCCCTGTCTGGCGTGGTGAAGAAGGCCCTCAAACCCCTGAAAATTCGTTGCCCCGGATCGTTCGATCTGACGCTTTTTAAGCGTAATCGACCATCAATTTGGTTGACGATCGAAATCTGATACCCAGGATGACGTAAGTACGTTGAGAGCACCTTGACAGGGCTTGGTGCGCAGTGCGCACCTTACTACTTATAACGTTCGATCCGAAGGACTCAAAAGCTTGCGGGTTCGGCATTCTTCCTTCTTCCTTCTTAATTGCGCAAAACACTTGACAAATCTGCCAACATCGGGCATATTGGTAAATCGTGGTTGATGCGGAACTGGCGGAATTGGTAGACGCGCATGATTCAGGTTCATGTGGTGCAAGCCTTCCGGGTTCAAGTCCCGGGTTCCGCATTCACGAGGCAAAAGGTAGTTCGGGCAAAGTCCCGAACGCACCTCCATCTCAGAAACCGGGTTTCTTCACAGATTTTGAGTCAGAGAAACCCGGTTTTTTGGTGCAAGTCCCGCTGGACTCAACAATGCTCACAAGTATTCAAAACCCCTTAATCAAAGAAATCCGCAAGCTGCACGCCTCGAAAGGACGCAGGGAACAGCAGTTATTTTTGTTGGAAGGCACGCACTTACTGGAAGAAGCTTGCGCGGCGGAATATCCCTTAACAACGGCCTGCTGCACTCCAGAATGGTTGGAAAACCACGGGGAATTGTGGGAGAGAGCTTGCCAGCAAGCCGATCGCGCCGAGTTAGTCAGTGCTAAAGTGTTAGAGTCGATCGCCACTACAGTACAGCCGGATGGTGTTGTCGCTACCGCACCGCGCACCTCCAGAAAATCGCTACAACTGTCAACTTTGGGTATAGCCTTAGAAACCATCCAAGATCCGGGAAACTTAGGGGCGATCGTCCGCACAGCCGCGGCCGCTAATGTTGACGGTTTGTTAGTGAGTCCTGACAGCGTGGAATTAGATAACCCAAAAGTGCTGCGGGCTTCTGCTGGGGCTTGGTTTAAATTGCCAATGACTGTTTGTACGGATTTAACAGCGGAAGTATCGCGCTATCAAAATTTAGGAATGCAAATTTTAGCAGCGGTTCCTGACGCAAATTTGACCTATTGGGAAGTAGATTTGCGAGTGCCGACTCTGATAGTTTTGGGTAACGAAGGTGCTGGTTTGTCAGCAGAATTGATAAGATTGGCAGACCGACAAATTCAAATTCCTCTGAGTCGGGGCGTAGAGTCATTAAATTTGTCGATCGCTTCAGCACTAATTTTATATGAAGCTCAAAGACAAAGAAGTTAAAAGTCTTTATTGAGCTGCAATTGATGGTAAACGAATTGTAGATAAGTCATCCTTTTTTTGTCATTTTAGGGAGAGCAAAAAACCGGAGTTACGCCCTGTCTGGACTCGATCGAGATTTACGAATTTTGGGACTTCCCGGCTTCATTCTCGATTTCCTTTATTTTTTAACAAACCAGCTTAATTGGATGAATAATGCGGTAATAATTGCTGCTAAAAATCCGATTCCGATGCTGGCAGTTGTTGAGATTGCAGGAATTAACCAAGGGTCTGGAATGCCAAGTTGAGAAAGCGTGCAACCTAGCGGATATTTTATTGCTTCTTTGGGCGTTGATGCACCGGGAAATTGTGGCGAAATTGAGGCAACAAATGACGCTGAGGCTAGTCCAACACCTAAAATGGCAATTGTGTTTTGAAAGCTGCGATCACGTTCGGATTGGTCGATTTCTGTGACTCCTCGAATGGAGTTAATTAACTCGGTTAATAGGGTTACTCCGGGACTGAAG
>JBOFTL010000973.1:0-8494 GCA_051652045.1 Microcoleus sp.
GGAGTACAAAGATTTTACCGATCGCGTACTTATCTTAGTCGGTGAATTTGACATTGACGCGATCGCCGCACTGATTGAACCTTATCTTTGACTTGTTAACTCTAGAGCTTTCTACGGACGCTATGCACCCATGATGAATCACATAAACTCTCTCTCCCACTCCCCCCCCTTATGTTTATGAGGAAACTTTGTTTCCACATCCTGCATTCACCGGCAAGCTAAATTATCACATTTAAAATATCAAATCCTATGTCCTCTAATTCTATTTTGATTGTTGACGATACTCCCAACAACATCCGCTTATTATTCGATCTGCTAAGTCGATCGGGCTTCGTAGTTTCAGTCGTCAAAAGCGGTGAAACAGCCCTCCAAAAACTTCCCCAGATTCAGCCAGATTTAATTTTGCTCGACGTAATGATGCCGGGAATTGACGGATTTGAAACCTGCCGCCGCATCAAAGCCAATACCGAACATTCTGACATTCCGATAATCTTCATGACTGCCCTATCAGACACCGAGCGGATAGTTACCGGTTTGCAACTAGGAGCAGTAGATTATATCACCAAACCCATTCAATTTGAAGAAGTTCTAGCACGGGTAAATATTCATCTGAATTTGCGGAACATTCAACAGCAACTCCGTCAAGAAATTTGCGATCGCCAACAAGCAGAAAATAATTTACAAGAAACTCTTGATACCTTACAGCAGATCCAACTCCAACTAATTCAAAATGAAAAAATGTCAGCTTTAGGTAATTTAGTAGCTGGTGTTGCTCACGAAATCAATAATCCGATCGGCTTCCTCAACGGCAGCATCAATAACGCTAAAGAGCAGGCGCAAGACTTAATCGAACATCTATCCCTCTACCAACAAAACTATCCCAATCCAGCCGCAGTGATTCAAGAAAATGCTAAAAATATTGATATAGAATTTTCGATGGAAGATTTGCCCAAATTACTAAATTCCATGCAAGCAGCGGTCGATCGTATCAAGAACATCAGCACTTCACTTCGCAATTTTGCCCGCGCTGACTCAGACTCCAAAGTTTTTTGCAATATTCACGATAATATTAACAGTACGATCTTAATCTTGAAATACCGTCTCAACGCTAACGAATACCGTCCCGAAATTAAAATTATCAAAAATTATGGAGATCTGCCAAAAGTCGAGTGTTTTTCAGGTCAGTTAAACCAAGTATTTATGAATATTCTAGCCAACGCGATCGACGTGTTTGACGAAATGGCACAAACTCGATCTTTTGCCGATATGAAAAACCACAAACAACAAATTGCGATCGACACCGAAATCATGGCTAACCGAGTAAAAATCAGTATCAAAGATAACGCTACAGGCATGACTGAAGCTGTTAAAGTTAAAATATTCGATCATTTATTTACTACTAAAGGAGTCGGTAAAGGCACGGGATTGGGACTGGCGATCGCCCGTCAAATAGTAGTAGAAAAACACGGGGGTGCGATCGAAGTAAATTCGACCCTGGGACAAGGAACAGAATTTATAATTATTTTGCCAGTTCGCGGGTTGTAACAGTCGGGATTTTTCGATCGACTTCAATTTGACACAATATGGTTTAGTTAGCGGTAGTCATTTCGAGGAACGAAGCAATCACAGCGTCTGTTTTTCACAGTATGAGGTTTGCATAACTGTCTTATCTGAACCGTATTGCAATATAACAGAATTTACAATTCTGTTGCCTGTTCGCGGGTCGTAAATATGTAGGGTGTGCGCTGCGCACCTTACGCGATCGATCTTACGTCATAAATAATGTAGGGTGCGATCGCACTTCTTCTTAAAGCTGAGTTAGATCGATACCCAATTCTTGCAGTTTAGCAGCCATTCGATCGCGCTGTTGCTGAATTTCATCCCGCTGTTGCTGAATTTCATCCCGCTGCTGCTGAATTTCATCCCGCTGCTGCTGGATTTCATCCCGCTGTTCCATTAACTCAACATAAGACAAAAACCGCTGTCCGTCGGGACGAATTATCTCTAATTCTGGTTCTGCAAATACGAACCGAACTCCCAAACGCGGACTGATCCAACCATCCAATGATTCTATTACTGTCAGTCCTGCTTCAGTTCTTTGCCATCCAGTCAGATCGTTATTATCTGGATCGTAGAGATAATATTCTTCCACACCAAAGCGGTTGTAAAACTGCAACTTCAGCGCCATTTCCGACAGAGTATTTCCCGGCGACAAAATCTCAAAAACCACCTGCGGGGCGATATTATCTTCCAGCCATTGCTGATAAGAACCTCGATCGCCTTTGGGTCGGCCAAATACCACCATAACATCAGGCGCGCGTCGAGTTTTATTATCACCTTCGATCGGATACCACAACAAATCTCCGGCGATGAATACATTGGGATTATCTTTTAATAAGGCTTCGCAGCCTTCTTTGATCTTGACAATCCAACCAAATTGGCGGGTATTATCTGACATGGGCTGTCCGTCGCTGTCTGGATACAGAACTTTTTCTGGTTGTTGAGTTGGCAGTAACTTAGTTTGTAATTGAGAAGTCATTTTATTTGCCCCAGAAACTTCCAAATTTAATTATAAACGACGAGAATGCCTCAACCCAGCCTGGATTCAAGCTTTTAGCCCTCAAAGCCGATCGACCCTCCTCAACCGATCGCTACAAGTCAGCCCAAATCGCTAAAATTAAAAAAAGATACGTAAATAGGCGGGCCCTGTCAATGATCCCAACAGTTATAGAACAATCCGGTCGCGGCGAACGCGCCTTTGACATTTACTCGCGACTCCTGCGCGATCGCATCGTCTTCTTGGGCCAGCAGGTTGACTCAGAGTTGGCCAACCTGATCGTAGCCCAATTGCTATTTTTAGACGCTGAAGACCCTGAGAAAGATATCTACCTCTATATCAACTCTCCAGGGGGTTCGGTAACGGCAGGTATGGGCATTTTTGACACTATGAATCACATCCGCCCTGACGTGTGTACCATTTGTCTCGGTTTAGCCGCCAGCATGGGCGCTTTCCTGCTGAGTGCGGGGGCTAAGGGCAAGCGGATGAGTTTGCCTCATTCTCGGATCATGATCCACCAACCTCTCGGCGGTGCTCAAGGACAAGCTACCGATATTGAAATTCAGGCAAAAGAGATTTTGTACCACAAACGCCGCCTGAACGAACATCTTGCCAGCCATACCGGTCAGCCTTTGTCGCGGATTGAAGAAGATACCGAACGGGATTTCTTCATGTCTGCTGAAGAAGCCAAGGATTACGGTTTGGTAGATCAAGTGATCGATCGCCGTCCTTCTGCCAGCCGTCCGATCGCTGCTGTAGCCTAAATAAAATAGTCAAAATTAACGATCGCCTCTGGGGAAATATTCTGCATTGTCGATCGTTAATTTTTCATCTCGATCGGCCGCGAAAAACTCCGAATTAAATCTCGCTCTAGTTCGTAGTAAGGAATTCAGTCCTCATCAAAAATTTCAGGACTGAATTAAATCTCGCTCTAGTTCGTAGTAAGGACTTCAGTCCTTATCAAAAATTTCAGGACTGAGGTCATCGCTACAAACAGGACTGTATTTCTAGGCCGATTCAAGATATTGCAGGAAATCAAATAATTCTTCTCTATTTAATAGATGCCGCGCTTCCTTACCGTAAGCTTGTTTGAGATAATCTTTGCCTTGGCTGGCACTCCATTTTAAGCGGTGGATTTCGTCAGTGGTTCTGCTGTAAATTTCCAAATATTCCAGGAAATCTTCCAACTCCTCAGCAGTCAGAAGAGATTGGGAAAGTTTGCCATAATTGTGTTCCAGACAATCTGTTTCCTGTTTTTTCGTCCATCTCAAACGTTTGATGTTGGCTTCTATTTGGGCGATCGTATCTGACTGATCTTCGATATCATCGCTGGGAATTCCTACCGCTACAGGCTGCTGGGGTTCGCCGCGATCGACCGTTGGCATCTGAGGTTCCGGTATCGGTTCGCCGTAGTTGGAAGACAGCCAAGCGTCGGAATCTAACTGTTTTGAACCAAATCCAGATCCTAGAGTGCGATCGACCGCTGGTGGTGGCGGTTCTGGTATGGGGGCGATCGGTTTGAGTTCCTCAGTTAATTGCGATTTAGTATTGACAAAATCGCTTTGATGCGGTGGAACAATTTTTTCTGAGGGAGGCGATTCCACAACAGGAATCGGTGAGGCGGACACAGGAGGTACAACAGGAGGCGCAATTGGAGGCGCAACAGGAGGCGCAATTGGAGGCGCAATTGGAGGCGCAACATGAGTAGCAGGCACGGGAGCAACAGTCTCGATCGCGAGTCCAGAAACATTCAATCCGAGGACAGCGAGCGATCGCGATCGAGCGCGGTCTTCAGCATCTTCAACAGACTCAGCAGCCGACATACCCGTAGCGAGGGTTTTGCCGTCAACCTGAACCAAACAGCGGACTACAAACTTACCGTGATGAACCGTCAGCAATTCACAGATTAATTGCCCAGTTGGATAAAGGGTGCGAAATTGAGCAAACATAATATTTTGACCCCGAAACCGTGAGGGGCTTACAATTTAAGTGTAGTACATGACAGCTAAAAAACTATTTTCCGAAAAGCACGTACTCAAAATACATTGACACTCCCCGTCCTAAAAAGTTCTTTGGTGTTGCAACAAAAGTTTACAATTAAAGCCGTCCTGTAAGGACGGGGTTTTCAACCTCGTTTTCTGATAAACTAAAGGTGAGCCATCCGCGCCACCTTTCGCGCCACTCAACCCCATCCTGCAATCGGTGCAGTTTCAGCTAGCAGTTTCAGCTAGCATTTTCAGCTAGCAGTTTCAGCTAACATACACCGGGCGTCATTTCTACTTATTGCGGAAATGACACAGCAACCAAGCAAAAGTAATCAGGTCTTGGCTTGTGTGTACCTTGCACTTTCTAAGCACAGATTGCTCCCGACCCTTACTTGCTTGGCTGCCGACAACGGCAAACCGCGCGTACAAAACAGGGGCATCGCAGCAGCGATCTACTAGCAATGTTGCCTTTAGTCGGTACATTCTTTGCTAAAATTAAGAGGCAAGAGGCACTTCAAAAGGAAGAAATCAGGAAGGAAGAAGCAAGGCACTACACGAATTAACACGGATCGACGGATTAATTATTGAGTGTGTGTCACCAGCTAGGCAGGAACCAGGAAGAAACAAGAAGGAAACAGCAAAAAAGCAGCAGGAAACAACAAGAAGTAAGAAAGCAGTAGGAAGGAGTAAAAAGCAAGAAGGAAGTAATGTTTTCCTACTTTTCCCCATCCAAATCTTTCCCAATCTCAATCTTTCCTACTTCAAATTGCTCCCAATTCCAATCTCCAACTCCCTCCATCCGGCCATCCCCAACTCTTCCTATCCCAGACTCAACGCTCAACTTTTAGCTGGGAATCCCCTGTGAAAAACCGACTTTGACTCGTGCAACTTGCTCGATCGATCGCCGCCACTAACGTCAAAGCAAACTAAACCAATGCTCGATCGCGGGATTGGCAAGAGGATGCGGGACAGCAGTCTGCTGCGTCACAAGTCAGTAGCAGACAGACAGCAAATAAGTGGCTGCTAACGGCAGAGGATGTATTCCGCTGCTAGTCCGAAGCTCAAAGATTGCAAAAATCGCCCGACCCGATCGAACGTTACAGTGCCTGTCTTCACCTACTAACTTGCGCCCGACGATCGCACTCAAACAAGCTGCGGCTTTACTGGGTGCGGGCGATTGCACCAAAAACAAAAAAACCAAAATTAGATTGAATTGCTGGAAAAAAGAGGATCGATCGCTACATGGAATTTTCTATCGCTGCACTGCTGGCAAATTTTACAGACGACAAATTAGTAGCTCCTAAAGCGCTGGAGAAAAAACTCGACTGCAATGACGAAACCAGCCAACTAAAACTTCAAATTGCATTAGAAGCTTTAGAGAAAATCGGGATTTTAGTCAAAGAAAAAGGCCGTTACCGCCGCACAGTTGAAGACGACGTAGTAGAAGCAAAACTGCGCTGTTCGAGCAAAGGATTTTGCTTTGCTATTCAAGATGCTGAAGGCTCGGAAGATGTTTATGTTAGGGAAAGCCACCTTTCGACAGCTTGGAACGGCGATCGAGTTTTAGTCAAAATTATCAAAGAAGGAAGTCGCCGCCGATCGCCCGAAGGTGAAGTCATGCTGATCCTCGAACGCGCCAACCCCAGCGTGCTCGCCCGAGTCAAGCAAACCTCCACCCCAACCGGACGCATCAGCTACAGAGCTGTTCCCCTGGACGATCGACTGTTATTTGAACTCGACTTACTAGCCAACGGTACCAACCTCCAAGAAGCTATAGATCACCTGGTTCATGTCGAAGTCAAGCGCTATCCCCTCGGCACCCACCGCCCCGTGGGTAAAGTAGTGCAGGTACTCGGTTCTGACGCTGAAGCGGCCGACGACCTCGATATCGTATGCTGCAAACACGACTTACCGCGATCGTTCCCCGCAACAGCCATCACTGCTGCTGAAAACTTACCCAGCAAACTCAAAAAAACCGACCTCAAAAAACGCCTGGATTTGCGCGATATCCTGACTGTCACCTTTATCAAAAATCAACCGACAGCAGCCAACAGCGAAAATTTTCCCGCCCCGCCAGAGGATGAAAGTTTCTCCGACGCAGCAGAAAATGCAGCAGAAAATGCAGCAGAAAATGAGTTCGATCCGACCTCATTCCTGTCCGATCCGCCAATAGAACGGGCCCTGTCGATCGAAACCATCAAACCCGGACGCTGGCGGATCGGCATTCACGTCTCCGACGCTGCCGAATACGTAAAGCCGGAAACCCCGATCGACCGTGAAGCTCGCAAGCGAGGCACCGCCGCCCGCCTGGGAGAAAAAATCATCGCCGTACTGCCACCAGCGGTTAGCGAGCGCTGCTCTTTAGTGCCAGAGGTGGAACGTCTTGCCTTCAGCGTGCTGATGATCCTGGACGAATCAGGAGAACTCCTAGAATACGAAATTCAAAGCAGCATCATTCAAGTTGACTGCCAATTTACCTACCATCAAGCCCGGACAATCCTGGAATCCCCCTCCGAGGGCGAAACCGTTCACCCTCTATCCTCCGCCCTCCGTCCTTTCCTCGACCAACTTTTCCCCGCCTCAGCCGCTGCTAGAAAGGCGAGACTCAACCGGGGAGCTTTTGAGCTGAATTTGCCCGACGCCACCTCTCACGGCGACGATGAAGGCGAACTGGGAGCTTTTGCAGTAGCCCCTCCTATCCAGGCTGGGGTCGCAGAATTGGTCGTACTCGCTAACCAAGCCGTTGCAGCCCACCTGCAAGCCTTGGGAGTGCCCGCAATTTATCGCGTCCAACCGATGCCAGATCCTGCGGACATTCAAGAGTTCATCAAACTTTCCAACAACCTGGGCGGCGACTTGTACCTCGAAAATGAAGACGAAGTTCTGTCCTTGGACTTTCAGAGATTTACCGAGCAGTTTGCGGGCTTGAAATCGGAAAGAGTTCTCACCTACCTGCTGGAAGATACGATGAAGCCCGGTGTTTACAGCACCACTCCCAAACCTCACTTCGGTTTGGCCCTACCGGAAGGCTACGCTCGCTGCAACGCCCCGCTGACTCGCTACGCCGATTTACTCGTGCTGCGACTGCTGCAAGCAGTATTCGACCAAGGTCGCAGCAGCCGCACTACCCGAGCCAAAGAAAAAGTTGACCTCCACCATTCTTCCTGTCACGGTCAAATTACTTGGAACGTGCTACCTCCGGACTTACACCACGAATTTGAGGCAGAGTTTGCATCAATCGTCGTGCATTTGACGGAACGCGAACGAGTTGCTGAAGATGCTGAAAGCGATTTGCAAGGACTCAAGAAAACGGGATTGATGAAAGAACGTACCGGACAAACTTTCCAGGGTTTAATTACTGGGGTGCAGTCTTACGGTTTCTTCGTGGAAATTGAGGTGCGATCGCCGAATTTAGGCGATATCCTGCGAGTAGAAGGACTGGTTCATGTTTCTTCGCTGAAGGATGATTGGTACGAGTATCGATCGCGCCAGCAAACTCTCGTCGGTCGCAAAAATCGCAATCAATATCGTTTGGGAGATCGGGTGGAAGTTCAAGTTAAGAGCGTCGATTATTACCGCCAACAAATCGATTTAGTTGCTGTTGGTGGAGGTAGCGAAGCTTTTGATGATGATGAGTAGTTAGTTAACAGTTGTTTGGGAGTTTTGAGTTTTGAGTTTTGAGTTTTGAGTTGAAAGAGAGTTGACAGTTGACAGTTTGTAATCAGGAATTCAGCGCGCATCTTTTTGTAGGCTGAATTCCTTGTTACAAGCCAATAAGGTTCAGTTGTTGAATTAACTCCAGATATTGCTGAAACAGCGGCACAACTGAGAGCAACTTACAATTTGCGATCGCCCGATTCTATTCAAATGGCTACAGCTATCCGTGAGGGTGCTTCGTTTTTCTTGACAAATGATGCGCGGTTGCCTTCTTTGCCTGGGTTAACGGTTTTAG